>JAPPPA010000320.1 GCA_028817755.1 Gammaproteobacteria bacterium
ACCTCACGGTTACCTTGAGCCTACCCGCTGAAAAGCTGTGGGTGACAGTGTTTGAAGAAGACCAAGAAGCCGAAGATATTTGGCTGAAAGAAGTCGGTATTTCGCCTGAGCGTTTTTCGCGCATTGGTGCTAAAGACAACTTCTGGTCGATGGGCGACACCGGCCCATGCGGCCCATGTTCTGAAATCTTTTACGATCATGGCGAACACGTTTGGGGTGGCCCGCCGGGTACACCTGAAGAAGACGGCGATCGTTACATCGAAATCTGGAATCTCGTATTTATGCAATACGACCGTTCCGCAGATGGCACGTTAAATCCGCTACCTAAGCCGTCGGTAGATACCGGCATGGGCTTGGAGCGTTTGGCGGCTGTGCTGCAAGGCGTGCATGAAAACTATGAGATTGATCTGTTCGCCAACTTGCTAAAAGCCGTACAGGTCGAAACCGGTAAAATGGATGAGTTGATCGCGTCACACAAAGTTGTGGCTGATCACATTCGCTCAACTGCATTCATGATCGTGGACGGTGTATTGCCGTCTAACGAAGGTCGCGGTTACGTGCTGCGCCGCATTATTCGTCGCGCGATTCGCCACGGTTACAAGCTTGGCCAAACCAATGTGTTCTTCTACAAATTGGTTGCGCCTTTAGTGGCTGAAATGGGTGAGGCCTATCCTGAACTGGCTAAAGCTCAAGGACACGTTGAGAAAGTGTTGCTACAAGAAGAGCAACGCTTTGCCGAAACCCTAGACCAAGGTATGAAGCTGCTCGAAGCAGCAATTAAAGACATGGACGGCGACACCATTCCGGGCGACGTCGTATTCAAGTTGTATGACACTTATGGCTTCCCAGTCGATTTAACCGCCGACGTGGCGCGTGAGCGTGAGCTGCAAATTGACGAAGCGGGCTTTGAAGCAGCAATGAATGCGCAGCGTGAGCGCGCGCGTGCTGGTAGCAGTTTTGCCACCGGTTATGACAAGTCATTGAAGTTGGCTTCTGGTTCTGAGTTTGAAGGCTATGACGGCCTAGACGGACAAGGTACTGTAACCGCCATTGTTAAAGGCGGCGCTACCGTAGATAGCCTTGCGGCTGGTGATGAGGCTTTAGTGGTGTTGGATAAAACACCGTTTTACGCCGAGTCGGGTGGTCAGCAAGGTGATGCCGGCCAATTGCTAGCTGATGGTGTGGTCTTTGCGGTAAGCGACACTCAGAAACAAGCCACTGAAACCGACACCCAAGCACACGCCCATATCGGCAAGCTTGAGTCGGGTGCCATTCAAGTTGGCGATGTGTTGGGTGCGAATGTAGATCAAGCGCGCCGTTCAGCCATCGTGCTAAACCACTCGGCCACACACTTAATGCACGCTGCCTTGCGTGAAATTTTGGGTGAGCATGTGGCGCAGAAAGGTTCTTTGGTTGCGCCGGATCGTTTGCGTTTTGACTTCTCGCACTACGAGCCAGTCGGCCTAGAGCAAATCCAACAAATTGAAGATCGCGTGAATCAACAAATTCGCGAGAACAACCCAGCCGAAACCAAACTATGCAGCTATGACGATGCCGTGGCATCGGGTGCGATGGCGCTGTTTGGTGAGAAGTATGGCGATGAAGTTCGCGTGATGAAAATCGGCGACTTCTCGGTAGAGCTTTGTGGCGGTACTCACGTTGAGCGTGCCGGTGATATCGGTCTGTTCCGTATTATTTCGGAAACCGGTGTGGCTTCTGGCGTACGCCGCATTGAAGCCGTGACTGGCGAAGGCGCAACTGCCTACGTGCGTGAGCAAGAAGCTTTGCTAGCGGGCGCTGCTGCACAAGTGAAAGCTGCGAAAGATGATCTGCCTGCCAAGATTACTGGCTTGTTGGATCGTAACCGCGAACTTGAAAAAGAGTTGGAAGCACTAAAAGCCAAAATGGCGAGTAGTGCGGGCGCAGATTTGGCGGGTCAAGCCGTTGAAATCGGCGGCGTGAAAGTACTGGCTGCTGAGCTGCCGGGCGCTGATCCGAAAACTTTACGTAATACCGTTGACCAATTGAAAGACAAACTTGGTCAAGCGGTGGTGGTATTGGCGACTGTAAATGGCGAGAAAGTCGCGCTTGCAGGCGGCGTTACCAAAGCGGAAACCGACAAATTACATGCTGGCAAAATTGTAGGCGCCGTGGCGCAGCAAGTTGGCGGTAAGGGCGGTGGACGTCCAGATATGGCGCAGGCCGGTGGCAGTGATGCCGCTGCATTGCCTGCTGCATTAGACAGTGTAAAAGCGCTAGTAGAAGAAGCTTTAAAGTAGTGTCATTGCGAGGAGCGCAGCGACGCGGCAATCTGTTTGTCGAAGAGATCGCCGCGCTACGCTCGCGATGACAATGTTGTAGAGAAATATGGCATTAATTGTTCAAAAATACGGCGGCACATCGGTCGGTACCACTGACCGCATTGAGAATGTTGCTGAGAAGATCATCAAGTTCCGCAAAGCGGGGCATGACGTGGTAGTGGCCGTGTCGGCCATGTCTGGCGAGACTAATCGCCTGATTGGTTTGGCGAGCGATATTTCGGATCGCCCAACGCCGCGTGAAATGGATGTGTTGGTTTCCACTGGCGAGCAAGTCACCATTGCATTGCTTTGCATGGCTTTGCATAAGCGCGGCCAAGACGCGCGCAGCTACACTGGCTGGCAAGTGGCGATGCAGACCGATAGCTCGCATATGAAAGCCCGCATTAACAATATCGATGACCACAAAATGCGTTCGGATTTGGATGCAGGCCGTGTGGTTGTTGTCGCTGGTTTCCAAGGTATCGACGATAACGGCAATATCACTACGCTCGGTCGTGGTGGTTCGGATACTACGGCGGTTGCTTTAGCAGCAGCGCTGAAGGCCGATGAATGCCAGATCTACACCGATGTAGACGGCGTTTATACGACTGATCCGCGTGTTGAGCCAAACGCTCGCCGTTTACCGCACATTACTTTTGAAGAGATGCTGGAAATGGCCAGCTTGGGCTCAAAAGTGCTGCAAATTCGCTCAGTAGAGTTTGCAGGTAAATACCAAGTACCGATGCGCGTACTTTCAAGTTTTGAAGATCAGGATGTGAATAATCCTGGTGGCACCCTGATTTCTTTGGAGGAAAACGACGTGGAAGCACCACTCATTTCCGGTATCGCCTTTAGCCGCGATGAAGCTCAAATTACCGTTCGCGGTGTACCTGACCAACCGGGTATTGCCCATAAAGTGCTTGGCGAAATTGCCGACGCGAATATGGAAGTGGACATGATTGTTCAGAATATCGGCGACGCTGTGACTGATCTAACTTTTACCGTTCACCGTAACGACCACGACAAAGCCTTAGAGATTGTGCAGAAGTTAGGTGAGGAGCTAAATGCCTCAGAAGTGACTAGCGACAGCACCATTGTGAAGGTGTCGTTGGTGGGCGTAGGTATGCGTTCTCACGCCGGTGTGGCGGCTAAAATGTTCGATATCTTGGCGAGCGAGGGTATTAACATCCGCATGATCGCCACGTCTGAAATTAAGATCTCTGTAGTGGTTGACGAGAAATACTTGGAATTGGCTGTGCGCAGCCTACACTCAGGTTTTGAACTAGACGGCGAAGCAGCCGCCTAATTGTTAACATTTAATACGGCTAGTAGGCGGTGAATAGCCGTTCATCCGTGATATGCTAGTCGTTTACGAAAGATATGCGGTAGAACAACCGAATATCATTTGGGAGCAGGGACGTGCTGATTTTAACTCGCCGCATTGGCGAATCGATTCGAATTGATGACAACGTCACCATTACGGTGTTGGGCGTAAAAGGCTCACAAGTCCGTATTGGCGTTGATGCGCCGCGTGAGGTGCAGGTTCATCGCGAAGAGATTTATCAGCGGGTGCATGAAGAAGAACAAGAGCCGCTTGAGATTAAAGTGGGCTAATAAAAAAGCGACCTTAAGGTCGCTTTTTTATTGCCTGCTTTTTAGTCGGCTATCGCGCTATTCGGTGGCTTCCACAATTAAAATAACGCCGTCTACGGCGGTTACTTTTACTTTGCTGCCAGCGGCCATATCGCTGCCACGCACATTCCAGCGGCTGTCATCTACCGTCACTGTGCCCACGCCATTTTCAATCGCTTCGCTCAGAGTGAAGGTGCGGCCAATATATTGAGCGCTGCGTTGGTTCAGTGAAGGTTGGTCGGTAGGGCTGTCTTCTTTATGTAGAAATACGCGCCATACCACCACGCTAACAACGCTAATTACCGAGAAAATGAGTAGTTGGGTTTCGATGCTTATTTCTGGCGCAAGGAATAAGGCCGCGCCTGTGATGCCTGCGGCAACGCCCATCCATAAGAAGATTGCGCCGGGCACAAAGGTTTCGGCGACCAGTAATACTAGGCCGATCACCCACCAGTACCAAAATTCCATTTGCATCGCGTGCTCCTTTTAGCTTTTGCTGCTAATTGAGTCGGTTAGATTCTTAATGCCGCCAAGGGCGCCGATTACATTACCGGCTTCAAGTGGCATAAGTACCAGTTTCTCATTATCAGCGCTGGCAATCTCTTTTAAGGCTTCTACATAGCTTTGTGCTACAAAGTAGTTAATCGCGTTAACGTCGCCTTGGGCAATCGCTTGGCTAACGGATTCCGTGGCTTTAGCCTCCGCTTCGGCTTCACGCTCACGGGCTTCTGCGTCACGGAAGGCCGCCTCACGGCGGCCTTCGGCTTCGAGGATTTGGCTTTGTTTTTCACCTTCGGCTTTCAGAATGGCTGACTGACGAGAGCCTTCGGCTTCTAAAATTTGGGCACGCTTCTCACGCTCAGCTTTCATTTGGCGCGCCATTGAATCGACTAGATCCGCCGGTGGGTTAATGTCTTTAATCTCAATACGCGTCACTTTCACGCCCCAAGGGGTAGTAGCGGCATCAACCACACTGAGTAGGCGGCTGTTAATGTCGTCACGGTTTGATAGTAGTTCGTCCAAGTCCATGCTACCCATTACGGTACGCACGTTGGTCATGGTGAGGTTAAGAATGGCGCGCTCAAGATTGCGTACTTCATAAGCGGCCTTCGCAGCATCAATCACTTGGAAGAACACAACGCCGTCGGCGCCAACCATGGCGTTATCTCGGGTAATGACTTCTTGGCTAGGCACATCAAGCACGGTTTCCATCATGCTCATCTTGGCGCCAATGCGGTCGATGTACGGCACCATAATCGCCAAGCCCGGCTTCAATGTGCGGCTATAGCGACCGAAACGTTCGATGGTGTATTCCATGCCTTGTGGCACGGTGACTACACCCATCCAAACGGTGACAACGGCCAAACCTAAGACCGCTAGTGCGAATATAGAAAAACCTTCCATTACTGTGCTCCCGCAAAAGTAAAACGTGCACTGTGGCACAAAGTGATGTCGCTCAGATGACGGCTAAGTTACGGCAAGTGTGGCTGAGCGAGGTAGTCGTTTGACTGCATTTCTAACAGGCGGCTTTGGGTGCGTTCGATTTCGAATTCGACGCGTTTGCCTGTGTATATTTGAGTTATGGGGGCGGCGGCGGAAATAATCAACTTCACGTTGCGGTCGTAGAACTCGTCAATCAGGTTGATGAAGCGGCGGGCTTGGTTTTCCATTTCCCAGTTCATTACCGGCACATCGCTCAAAATCACGGTGTGAAATTGGCGCGCGAGTTCGATGTAATCGTTTTGCGAGCGCGGGCCATCGCACAGCTCGCCCCAAGTACACCACCCCACGTCTTCGGCCAAGCGTTGGCAACGCAGTGGGCGCGCGTTAATGGTGATATTAAAGTCGGTTTTAGCGGTGCCGGGTGCCAGCTTAGAA
>JAPPPA010000038.1 GCA_028817755.1 Gammaproteobacteria bacterium
GATCAACACGCCCCGGATGAATATCATGTGGACGATCACCCGCGCCTGCACCGGCAGCCGTAGGTGTTTTACACATGCCGTATTGAGTATCGACATCTCGGAACACATCAAAGTGAACACCAGTATTGGACGCAACGCCTTCGTTGTTATGGCAGTGCTGGCAGTTGGCCTCTAGGTAGGCACGTGCACGCGCCTGAATATTGGCGCCTTCGGTACTAATATGAGCAAACGAGTTGTCGGCAATGTTGCCGCTGTCTGTCGCCAAGAAGGCATCCGGCATACGCTCAATGTTACTTATGACCTGTGTTTGCGCCGCCGCATCAAAGCTTGGCGAGGCCATATTTTCTGGACAACCACGCATTTTGCCGCTGCTACATAGGTACGCAATTTGATTACCGTTGGTTACCCCAATCGTATTTTGAGGATTACCGAACGGCGACTCATTGCTGTAACTACGGTTCATGTTACGCACCTTCGGTCCAATCGGTGCTGCGCCCACCTCAACGTCATCATTACCATGACAAGTCACGCACTGGTTAGCATGCGGAATAAGGTACTCGTTGGTACTGCCTTGCTGACCGTCGTAATTCCAGCTGACTTGAGCGCTACCACCCACTTTCGCCAGCACAGCAGTACGCTTACCATCTTCTCCAGTCTGCCAAATGTAAGCTAGACCTTGCCAATAGCTTTCACCAATCGAAGTTTTTCGCTTGATTAGTAGCCGAGTTTCAACCACATCCTCGGTACCCGCTGCTTCATCTGGAAACGCGAAAGTCTTTGCAATCACCGTACCTTCCGGCCAGAAGATGCCGGTATTGGCATTGTTATGGGTGTTTTGATCGCGATAGATTGCCTGCGTACCCGGAGGCAAATACGCCACGCGATACTTAACCGCATAATCAGAAAATAGCTTGGTATTTAATGAGTACGGTGTGCCATCACTATTAGGCGCACTACGTGGATCTTCTTCATCAGCAAATAAGTTGTATTGCGCCAAGTCTGGGCAATCTACTTCACGCGCAGCAGCAAAGTTAACGTCGTCACCGGTGTTAGTACCACACAGCTCAGCAGTACGGGCAGCAGTCGGAGCTGGATCAACTTTCCCAGAACTCTCAAAGCGTTCTAATTCAACCGGTGCGAGCAACTCAAATTCTTGGCCGCATTCAAAGCGGCTCATATCCATACTGGCACGCAAATTTGGCAATGTAGCCGGATTAAATGCGCTTGGATCACCCGCAATCACCACTTCCAAACCATCTAGGCCGTGGAAATTAGTGAACTTCAGAGAGTCCGCTTCGAAGTGGTTGTTGTCTTGGATACAACCCAACCATTCAGGCTCAATGCGTACACCCGCATCATCAAACTTATAGGCGTTATAGCGGCACTCTGGGTTACCATGATCATTGACATATTCAGGTTTTCCCGGTGCATAGCTCGCCTCAGGTACTGGCTGACCTGTTCTCTGATCGACAGGATATGGGCAATCGCTTTTCTGATCGAGCAAGCCATCCCAGATAATATGAGCACCACGGAATCCAGCTAACGTCCACGGGCGCGTTACCGCCGCTGCAAATTTTTCTGGCGAGGCTAAATCAGCCAACAAATCAGGATTTACCGAGGCAAGCGCCAAGGCATTTTTCAACCCTACAACAAACGGTAAGGCCGTATTTACATCGCCACCTTGTGACTCAACAATCGCCTGATAATCCGGGTGCGAAAGGTTGTTACCGTTATCGCGGAAGCTATTGTTAAAGATATTTACGCCTTCCGTATAGAAGTCGATTTGAGTTTCGTTAGGGCGATCACCTTCCGGGAATAACGCGTAGCTCACCCATATCAAGCCGCCAGTATCATTACCGTAAATTTCGTTTTCGAACATGTCGATCCGGTCATAAGACAAGGTCAAAATGCCGCTACCCGGTGGCACGTTGCCAACGAAACCACCAGAGTTAAAGTTATAAGTGTTGTTGTTGCGCACAACGTTGTTGTACATACGCGTGCCGTAGCCGTATTGCTCTAGACCGTCTAAGTCGTAGATTAAGAAACCACCGGTATTACATTCACCGAGGTTACCGGCGTATTCACCACCCTGCACATTCTCAATCTCAAAGCCCATAACGTTATAGGCTGCACGACTGCCACGAATAATGGCACGTGTGGTCTGGCCCACATAAATACCGGCATCAGAAGCACCTACTGCTTCTGAGTCTTCAATCAAAATATCTTCTGAGGCAACGGGGTAAATACCGTAGCGACCCGTTAAACGAGAAGGTGTGTAGTCAGGGGAACTACTATCAGCACCCGGAAGTTGGCCTTGTGGCGACTCGGGATCTAATGATGGCGGATTAGTGCAGGCTACGTGCATGCGGCCATCGCTGTAGTTTTCTGCCGTAATCGCATCTTCATTCGCTTGCTTACGACCAGAAGACCAAATGGTGCGTACCCGTTGCAAGGTTCCGTGATGCACACCCTTTAGCTTAATTGCATCACCTGGGCTATCTAGTACCGTCAGATCACGCACGGTAACGCCGTTAACAACGTTGGCGAAAATGCCCTCAGAAGTATTGCTGTTTTTAAATGACAACACCGTGTCATCAATACCACAGCCTTCGATGACCACATCCTCGGTTGTATTCAGTACTAGGCCCGTGTCTAACTCGTAATAGCCGCACTCAAAACGCAAGGTATCGCCGGGGCGAGCCTCAGCCGCACTGACCAACATAATATTGGTCGCGTTCTCGTTATTGGGAATCACAATCACTCGACGGTCAGCATCTGGCACAGGACCTGAGGAACGGCCATCACCACCACCGCTGCCACCGCTGCCACCGCTACTAGAACAAGCAATCGTAGAAACCGCCAAAACAGCGGGTATTAGCGCCTTCCAAGTACGCATGGGGCATCTCCGTTATATCTAATAATCATTATTGGCAGCTAGCCGCATTGCGCGACAAGCTATCCTAATTTGCTATGTATAACGTTTGTTTAGATTTACCGTCAATTACAAGACGACAGGCGGCCTATTAGACGGAGCACACGGTGAGAAAATAGAAAAAAACGGCTTAACGGCCTTGCAATGGCTGCGCCAAAATCCATAAGCCAAAAGCAGTAAACACCATCATCAGCAACAACATCGGCAGCTGACTTAAGGCCGCGTGGCGCTGTTGAGGAAAGAGCCGTAACGCCACTACATGAGCCACAGCAACACTGGCTACGTGGCCTAAAAGAATCAGCACAACCTGACTATTCCACACATTCCCCATATCGGGAATGATCGGCATACGCATGGTGTAGAGCGTGCCAAATAAGTCCCAACGCCAACCGAACGGGTCAGAAATTAAAGCCCGGATTTTTACGCCCTGTGTGAACAACAAGGTGTAGTAATGCGTGGCGTGGTAGACCACCGCAATCGGCACCAGACTCAGCGTAAAGCGTTGCAATAACGCCATCAGCGAAAGTGGTGTTTTGACCAACAACTTACCTAGCCACAGAAAACCTACGAATACGACCAAATACAAAAATGGCGACAACAACATCACCATGGTTTCGTATGCGATATACCAAGGGCGCAACATTACGTAGGCATACAGCGGCTTTTCATCAATAAGTGCTTCTAACCACCCGTAGGGATCGAGCCAAAACCATGCAAACCATTGCTTTGTTTCTCGCAAACCGTCAAAGGCCGTGGAAGACAGCATAAACAACACAAACACAGCGAGACTAAACGGCACCTTCTCCTCTTCTAGCAAACCAGCAAACGGCCAACGTAGCTGCCAACGTTCTGCTTTTTGCTCTGCTTCTGGGTCGTAACGCACTGGTGCACACAGCGCGACTAAGCGCATAAAAACAGCGAAGAATTCGCCATAGCGGAACCAAGGTTTGATACCCCAAGCTATTACACCCAGAACGTTAATCACAGTGTAGCCGAGCAAATAACCCGATAAAGAAAACGGTCGTGTATTACCCAGTAGTTCTACCCAGATGAACGCCATATATAAGATAACGGCAGGCCAATATCCTAATTTCTGCGGGTAACGCCAGAAGCCTTCGTTAATACGCGGAACAAGATATGACACCCAACGCGCCATACTTTGCCAAGGGTTTAACGCGGCATACCAATCACCCACAAAGACAACCAGGTAGGCAAAACCCAGAGTGAAGATCACCCAAAACTGAGTCATATTGATATTACGCGACGGGTCTTGTTTGCCAATAAATCCAGCGACAATACAAATCCAGAAGATAAATACCGTGACTAGCTGGGCCAGTAGTTTAATCCGCATACGGCGAACCCAGTTCACCCACCCCGCATCACCAAACAAAACACGTTTAGCGTCACCCGGCGCTGACTTACCGACTGCAAGCGCCAACACGACGAAGGAAAGTACTAAAGCCGCCACCGCGCCGTAGATGTACATCCAATACGGCATCGGCAGCTTATAAGGCTGGATGAAAGCGTGGGCCTGTGCTGCCAACGGTAGGCAAGCCAAAATCAAAGTGAGTACTAGCCGAGTAATCAACGCGGATACACCTCTAAGCTAGCCAGCGGAATACCGCTATTTTCAAGCTCTAATACATAACGGCCAGCAATACTGGCTTCAAACAACAGTGTGATGGTTTGGCCGGCTTGTATAGGCTCTTGCAACTCATAACCATGCAAATGCACCAAGTCGCTAATGTCCGACGAAATCACAATCTCAACGGGATAACCTTCACGCGCCACCAGCACTTCTGGCCCAGCCACAATGCCGTTACTGACGTTTAGAAAATAGCTAAGGGAAACATCACCACCTTGCGTAGCGAGTTTTTCTGGTTTTAAGAAAAGCCAAAGGCCTGCGAGTAAAACTACCGCGCAGGCCCCGACAATAAGGTTCTTCAACATTTACTGTGTGGTGCGGTTATAAACACGTTCCCACATTTGAACATAGGCCTCGGCCGAGTTGTAGAGTGCCGTTAAACCTTCTTCACCGGACTCTAACCTTACCTCTTCAACAAAGTCTGCCACCAGGCCGTAATGCGCCATGCCAACTTCATCGATATGCCAGAACTTGCCGCTTTCTTCGACAGTGTGTAAATCAAGAATCACCGGCGCTAGATTACGCAAATGCGAAGGCCAGCCATCACCTTGGAACAAGCGAATTGGGTACTGGATCGGTCTTTCAGAGGCGCTGCCACGTGGCCCAGGGTGTCCACCAAAGCCATTGGCATCCGCACCATAACCTAGTGCAAGTGGCTGCTCATTAATGACACTACCCGGCAGAGCTGCGGCATCTTGGCGCCACAGTTTCACGTTCTCTAGGTAATCCCTGTGCTTTTCGCCATTACCTTTATAAGGATATATAAGGCCGCCAGCCGCTAACATTCGAGCGATCTGATCGCGAGTTAAACCACCATGTGCATCATGCGTAGATACCAATGGATACGCCGGAGTTTGCTGATCCGCAATATCCAACATGATCGTTTTACTGTGGTATGCCGCATGATCGATATCAATCACCATGCGTTTATCCATAATCGCTTGTAGCGCTTCTCGACCCAAATCTGTTACATCGCGTGAGTTACAGTGCGTCTCACGCGCAGGGTAGGTAGGTGTGGTCCCTCCCGACTGACCCAATACAAAATCCGACACAGGGTCATCACCACCGCCGGATGTCGCAAATCGGCCACCAGGCCCCCGGGCTGCAGGGTAAGCCTCGTCATCGGGTGGCACTACGCAGTCAGTAGGTTGGAAAAATGAGCCCGTGTCATAGAAGTTGAGAAGATTCATTACGTCCGAATCGCCAAATAGGCCAGCAC
>JAPPPA010000319.1 GCA_028817755.1 Gammaproteobacteria bacterium
GCTGAAGACTTAATGCGTCGTCCGAAGCTAAATTACGAGCTACTGCGCCAAGTGCCAAAAATTGGGCCCGGTGTAGAAGACCCACTCGTTGCCGAGCAAGTCGAAATCCAAATCAAATACGCCGGCTATATCGAACGCCAGCAAATGGAAATCGAGAAGGCCCGTTCACACGAAGAAACCGGCTTGCCGCAAGAATTGGATTACGCCGAGATCAACGGGCTTTCTAATGAAGTCCGCCAAAAGTTGGTGGATATTCGTCCAGAAACCATCGGCCAAGCCGCACGTATTTCTGGGGTAACACCCGCCGCGGTTTCTTTGCTGTTGGTGCACTTAAAGAAGAAAGGCTTCCCTCTACGCAAAACCGCTTGATAAGGTTTGCCCTCAATTGAAGGAAACCTTAGCTATGCGTTTTGCGCTTCTACTTTTAGCGGCGGGCTTAACAGCCAACTTAGTGGCCTGCGGCGGCCAAAATGAATCCACAGCGACAGCCGATTCGGTAGCGGTTCCGGTGGTCGATGCGAGCAACCCCTTAGGCGTTCGGGGCCCAGTTGCTGGTGTTATCCGAAAAGCGAACGGCGCTGAACCACCCACGCTAGACACGCATCGCGCGCAAGACGTCACCAGTAGCAATATTTTGCGCGACCTATTTGAGCCGCTGGTAGGTGAAGCGCCCGATGGCAGCTTAATTCCCGGTGCTGCATCGCAATGGGAAATCAGTGACGACGGCAAAACCTACACCTTCACCATTGATGCCGACGCGTTCTGGTCTAACGGTGACCCCGTTACCGCCAAGGACTTCGTTTTTAGTTTGCGCCGCTCAGTCGACCCCGCGACAGGCTCGCACTACGCACAGATTTTAGAACCGATAAAAAACACCGCCGAAGTCATCGCCGGCACATTGCCAGCGGAAGCCCTCGGCGTTAAAGCGCTAGATAGCAAAACTTTAGAAATCACCCTCAATGCCGCGACACCGTACTTCCTCGGTTTATTAACTCACTCAACCGCCTACCCGGTTCATCCGGCATCCGTACAAGCGCATGGCGAGCAATTTATTCGTGCCGGCAAGTTGGTGAGCAATGGCGCTTATGAATTATCTGAATGGCAGATCCAATCTCACATTAAGTTGAGTGCACAAAAACACTGGCGCAAAGCGCATGGTGTAGAAACGGTTTATTACTTACCGATTGATGATCAAGAAGCGGCACTTAAACGCTATCGCGCTAACGAAATTGATTACAACGACAGTCTGCCCGTAGGTAAATGCGAGTGGGTGCGTGACAATTTGGCAGAAGACCTAGTCACGCACGCCTATCTCGGCACCTATTACTTCGGCCTCAATACCACCAAGCCGCCTTTCGACAACCCGGATGTACGTAAAGCCTTGTCGCTGGCAGTTGACCGTGAATTGCTGATTAACAAAATCCTAAAATGCGGCCAAATCCCTGCCTATAGCTGGGTGCCGCCGAATGTGAACAACTACCAGCAGCAGCAACCGGAATGGGCCAGCTGGACACAGCAACAACGGGACTTAGAAGCGGCTAAGCTGTTTGCTAATGCAGGCTATGGCCCGGGCAATCGCCTTAAGTTTGAGTTGCTTTACAACACATCCGAAGGCCACAAAAAAATCGCCACGGTGTTAGCGGCCATGTGGAAGCAAAAGCTCGGCGTTGAAGTAAGTCTTAGAAACCAAGAGTGGAAGGTGTTTCTAAATACCAAACGCGATGCCAGTAAAACCGAAATGTTTCGTGCCGGCTGGATTGGTGATTACAACGATGCCTTTACCTTTGCTGAAATTCTGCGTGGCGGTCACGGCATGAATGACCAAGGCTGGAACAACCCCGAGTACAATGCGCTGCTGAAAGCTTCTGCGGAAGAAACGGACACGGCAAAACGCCAGGCCATTTTGCAGCAAGCAGAACAAATATTATTGGCAGAGCAACCGATTATTCCGCTCTACTACTATGTAAATAACAGCCTCGTAAAACCTTGGGTGCAGGGTTATCAAGGCAATGTAATGGACCACCATTTTTCTTATCGCTGGTCTATTAAAGAATCGACGAAATGACCGAACTGAAAAACGACTTATTGCTTCGCGCGCTATTGCGCCAACCCGTAGAACGCACACCGGTATGGATGATGCGCCAAGCTGGCCGCTATCTACCGGAATATCGCGCTACACGTGAGCAAGCGGGCAGCTTTGTTAATTTAATGAAGAACCCAGAGCTGGCTTGCGAAGTTACCATGCAGCCGCTGCGCCGCTACCCTATTGATGCCGCAATTCTGTTTTCAGACATTTTGACCATTCCTGATGCGATGGGTTTAGGCCTGCACTTCGTAACTGGCGAAGGTCCTAAGTTTGAGCACGTTATTCGCTCTATGGCCGATGTTGAAAAACTACCCGTGCCAGACCCGGAAGCTGAAATGCCCTACGTAATGGATGCGGTTCGCACCATTCGCAAAGCCCTTAATGGCGATGTGCCCTTGATTGGTTTTTCTGGCAGCCCATGGACCTTGGCTACCTATATGGTTGAAGGTGGCGGCAGTAAAGATTTTGCCAAGATTAAAGCCATGGCTTATGGCGACCCGCAAGCCGCGCATGCCCTATTAGATAAGCTGGCACAAAGTGTGACCAGTTATCTAAACGCGCAAATCGCCGCCGGCGCCCAAGCGGTACAAATTTTTGATACTTGGGGTGGCGCGCTTAGCGGCCCGATGTACCAAGAATTTTCGTTGCGCTATATGCAGCAAATTGTCGAAGGCCTTAATCGTGAAAATGAAGGTCGCCAAGTACCAGTGATTCTGTTCACCAAAGGCGGCGGCCAGTGGTTAGAAGCAATGGCGGCAACCGGTGCCGATGCACTGGGACTAGATTGGACCACCGATATTAGCCAAGCGCGCCAGCGTGTTGGCGACAAAGTTGCCTTACAAGGCAATATGGACCCTTCTATTCTGTATGCGCCAACCGGCACCATTCGCCAAGAAGTGAAAAAGGTGCTCGACGGCTTTGGTGAGGGCAGCGGTCACGTCTTTAACCTAGGCCACGGCATCACTCCGGGTGTAAATCCAGAGCATGCCGGCGCTATGTTTGAGGCTGTTCGCGAGTTCGGTTAAGCCAAACTTGACGCATCGTCCTAACGGCGCGAAAGTGTACGTCTAGGGAGATGCGAAAAAATGACAGATAAACCGTATCGAATTCTCGCTATCGATGGTGGTGGCGTCCGGGGTTTAATTCCAGCGATTTGGTTGGCGCGGCTTGAAAAAGAATTGGGCCAGCCGATTAATCGCTATTTCGATTTAGTAGTGGGTACCAGCACCGGTAGCCTGCTTGCCTGTGCCGTAGCTAACGGCACGCCGATGGCAGAAACCGCCCAAATTTATATCGACCGCGCCGCGCAGGTATTTCCGCAAGGCGACGGGCGTTTTTGGGATAACGCCAAACGCTTTGTTACCCAGCGTTTTGCTGGCCCGCAATACAAAGCCGATGGCCTGCAAACCACGCTAAAAGATGTCTTTAACGAAAAGACCTTTGGCGATTGCAAAATTCCAACGATGGTGACCACATACAACCTGCTTAATCGTCGCGCACTGATGCTGAAAAGCTGGCGCGGAGATCATGCGAGTTTGCCAATGTGGGAAGTCTGCGCAGCCTCTAGTTCTGCGCCCACCTTCTTCCCTGCACATGTGATGCGTGTCGGTGTTGCAGACTTGCCTTTGGTCGATGGTGGTGTGGTTGCTGCGAGCCCGGCTGCTTCAGCACTGACAGAAGCGATTCGCCTAAACCGCGAAGAAGGTGAACACCGCAACCTTGATGACTATGTGATGGTGTCGCTCGGCACCGGTGTGTCTACGCGTCATATCTCTATCGAAGAAGGCCTTAGCTGGGGCCCGTGGGATTGGGCGATTCCACTGTTCGATATTGTGTTTGATGGTAACCGCCAAGCCGTGAACTATATGTGCCGCAACTTGCTGGCAGCAGAAAACTATATTCGTGTACAGGTGCGCTTGGATGCCGCCAGCAGCGACATGGATAACGCCGACCCAACCAATATCAACGCCCTGGCCGCCATTGCCCAAAACTACATGGCGCAAGACGAAGGTAAGCAAACCATCGCGCGTATTGTTGAGAAGCTACAAAGCTGTTCACCGGAGTCTGGCGGTCAAGTACATGCTTTACGTCCGAGTGACCCATTTACTGGCCACGCGCACTAGGCTTTGCCTTTAGATACGGGCTGTACAGATTGTAGCCAGCCCCGCTTTCCGCTATCCTTCGGCGGCTATTTCAGGCCGCTGAATTCTCGCGCCTGATTTTTGGAATACAAACAGGAGTTCTTCCATGAAACAACCTTTGCGCGTCACCATTACCGGTGCTGCTGGCCAAATCGGCTACGCAATGGCTTTCCGTATTGCCTCAGGCGACATGCTAGGCAAAGACCAACCCGTAATCCTACAGTTGCTAGAAATCACCCCTGCGCTAGACGCGCTTAAAGGTGTGGTAATGGAGCTTAACGATTGCGCGTTCCCATTGGTACACGGCATTGTGGCTACCGACAGCTTGGAAGAAGCTTTCAACGGCACCGACTACGCCTTGCTAGTTGGCGCACGTCCACGTGGCCCAGGTATGGAGCGTAAAGATCTGCTTTCTGCTAACGGCGCTATCTTCGGCCCACAAGGTAAAGCGATCAATGATCACGCTAGCCGTGACGTTAAGGTATTGGTTGTTGGTAACCCAGCAAACACTAACGCTTTGATTGCTCAGTGCAACGCACCTGATCTAGATGCTGGCCAGTTCACCGCGATGATGCGTCTAGACCACAATCGTGCGATCAGCCAACTAGCTGAGAAAACCGGCGCGCATAGCACCGACGTAGACAGCATGATTGTTTGGGGTAACCACTCTGCCACGCAGTACCCAGATCTTCACCACACCACCGTTAAAGGTCAACCTGCGCTAGACCTAGTTGACGCTGACTGGTACGCCGAGGAGTACATCCCAACCGTACAACAACGTGGTGCAGCTATTATCGCTGCGCGTGGTGCTTCTTCAGCGGCTTCTGCTGCTGGCGCGGCAATTGACCACATGCGTAACTGGCACCTAGGTTCTGACGGCAAGATCGTTTCTATGGCGATTCCTTCAGACGGTAGCTACGGCATCGAGCCTGGCATCATCTTCTCGTACCCAGTGATCTGCAAAGACGGCGGTTACGAAATCGTACAAGGTCTAGAAGTGAATGAATTCAGCCAAGAGCGTATTAACGCAACTGAAGCTGAACTTCGTGAAGAGCGTGCGGCAGTAGAAGACCTGCTTGGCTAATCGCCCTTTTAGCTTCGGCTAATAAAAAGGCCACTTGGTTATATAACCAAGCGGCCTTTTTTTATATCTACTGGTAGCGGTGTTTATTCAGCGCTTTTGTCGGTGCTTTTATCGGCATCGCCGCGCAATTCAGCTGCTGCCTCTTCAGACATTTCTACTTCTGCTAGATACTCTTCATAGCCAGGCGGATAGTCAGGAGTTGTATCCTCCATGGCTTGTCCTAGTAGTGGCAAGCGAGCAATCAAGCATTGGGCAGAAAAATAGGTGGCCCAGATAATATGGGCAGCAACACCTTCCGGCGCCATACCACGGCTTACTGCTGAGCCAATCATGGCATCCGAAATCAGGAATAACATCGCGCCGATCGTGATCCAAGAGCCAATGTCGCCCCACACTCGCCATATCCATGTACTGGTAATGCCCATCAGCAGCACTAAGCAGGCGTAAGACATCGTGGCGCGGTCAATAACGG
>JAPPPA010000084.1 GCA_028817755.1 Gammaproteobacteria bacterium
CGGCAATGCCGTATTTCCAACTTAATCGATACGATATTGCCTTCCTTAGCCATTTGGGTCAGCCGCAGTTCGCCTTGTGCAAACTGGAAACTAACTGGTTCGCCGGCTAAAGCGTGGTGTTTTCGCCACGCATAGGCCCCACAAGCAATCCATGCCGTAAGTGTTATTCCCGCAACGGGCACAGGGAGAGCAACAAAGAACAGTATTGAGGCGGCAAGAAACGCCACTCTAAATAGCCACTTAAACCGCTCGCTAGCGGCCAAGTTCCAAGCATAAGGGTTTGCAGTAACAGCCACCAGGTTAGGCTGCCATAACGTTAGTTAGCCAACTAACGTATTATCAGAAGAAACCTCAAGGAGCAGATCAATCATCTGCCGAATTTCCGGCGACTCTGGCACGAGTTTGCCAGTCAACATGGCATACAAGTCAGGGTCCTGTAGCTGCAAAACAGCTTCGAAGGTTTCTTTTTGCGCTTGATCAAGCCCTTCGTAACGCGACTCCAGAAACTTCAACAGAAGCACATCGAGTTCACGCATACCGCGTCGGCAACGCCAGCGCAGCTGGCCCATGGGCATTAGTTCGGCTTGAGTAGACATAATAGACCTCTGCCTCTGGCGATGACTCACCAGAGGCATGGTAGAGAGGCTAGCCGGCGCGTTGCACCAACATTTTTTTGATTTCACCAATTGCCTGCGCAGGGTTCAAGCCTTTCGGGCAAGTGCGTGAGCAGTTCATGATGGTATGGCAGCGATAGAGCTTGAACGGATCTTCAAGCGCATCCAAACGCTCCCCTGTTGCTTCATCCCCGCAGTCCGCTAGGAAGCGATAAGCCTGAAGCAAAGCTGCTGGACCAAGGTATTTGTCGCCATTCCACCAGTAGCTTGGGCAAGAAGTTGAACAGCATGCGCAAAGAATGCACTCGTACAAGCCGTCAAGCTTGGCGCGCTCTTCTTTCGACTGTAGACGCTCAGCGTCTTGGGTCGTTGCGTTGTCGTTCTTCAGCCAAGGCTCTACTGATGCGTACTGCGCGTAGAAGTTGGTTAGATCTGGAACCAAATCTTTAACCACATCCATATGCGGCAGCGGGTAAACGCCTACAGCGCCCTTCACCTCATCAATGGCTTTAGTACAAGCCAAGGTGTTGGTGCCGTCGATATTCATCGCACAAGAGCCACAAATACCTTCACGGCATGAGCGACGGAAGGTCAGGGTTGGATCAATTTCGTTTTTGATCTTAATCAACGCGTCCAACACCATCGGACCACAGTTATCCATGTCGATGTTGTAGGTGTCTACGCGTGGGTTCTGACCATCGTCTGGGTTCCAGCGATAGATCTTAAATTGTTTAACGTTGGTTACGCCTGCTGGCGCATCAAAGGTTTTACCTTTACCAACGCGAGAGTTTGCAGGAAGTCTAAATTGGGCCATCTGAACTCTCCTTAGTAAACACGCGCTTTCGGTTTAACGTACTCACAGTCATCTGTAAGCGTGTAGTCGTGCACTGGGCGGTAGTCGATATCAACTTTTCCGCTTTCAGTGTTGTACCAGCCAATGCTGTGCTTCATCCAGTTCTCGTCATCACGGTCTTGAATGTCGTCACGCGCATGAGCACCGCGAGATTCTTCACGGTTATCAGCACAATTGATGGTCACAATCGCTTGGCCCATCAAGTTGTCTAGCTCTAGCGTTTCAATCAGGTCAGAGTTCCAAACCAGCGAGCGGTCAGTAACTTTGATGTCAGTCATGCGAGCATGCACGCCTTTCATCTTCTCGATACCTTCTTTCATGCTTTCGCCAGTACGGAATACCGCCGCGTGCTTCTGCATAGTGCGCTGCATGTCTAGGCGCACATCTGCAGTTGAGCTTTCGCCGTCGGCGTAGCGGAATTTATCCAAGCGCGCCAAGGCTTTATCTGTTTCGCTTTCTGGTAGCTCAGGCTGGTTAGCACCGGCTTTAAGTAGCTCGCCACAACGGTGTGCAGCAGAACGACCGAATACAACCAAATCAAGTAGCGAGTTCGAACCTAGGCGGTTAGCGCCATGTACAGATACACAAGCGGCCTCACCCACAGCCATTAGGCCTGGCACAACCGCGTCGGTGTCGTCACCACGCTTAGTCACCACTTCACCACCAATTTGGGTAGGAATACCGCCCATGTTGTAGTGAACGGTAGGTAGTACCGGAATTGGCTCTTTGGTTACATCCACACCCGCAAAGATTTTCGCGGTTTCAGAGATGCCTGGTAGACGCTCAGCCAAGGTGTCGGCACCTAGGTGATGTAGGTGCAAGTGAATGTGGTCAGCGTCACCACCCACACCACGGCCTTCGTTGATTTCTACCGTCATAGAACGAGAAACAACGTCACGTGATGCTAAGTCTTTGGCATTAGGCGCGTAACGCTCCATAAAGCGTTCGCCGTTTGAGTTGGTTAGATAACCACCCTCGCCTCGCGCACCCTCGGTAATCAAACAGCCAGAGCCGTAAATACCGGTTGGGTGGAATTGTACGAATTCCAAATCTTGCAATGGGTTGCCAGTACGCAACACCATGCCGCCGCCGTCACCAGTACAGGTGTGAGCAGAGGTGCATGAGAAGTAAGCACGACCGTAACCGCCCGTCGCCAAGATTACTTGTTGTGAACGGAAACGGTGGATATCGCCAGTCGCCATGTCCATAGCGATTACGCCACGACATTGACCGTCGTTATCCATAATCAAATCAAGCGCAAAGTACTCGATGTAGAACTCAGCCTTGTGACGAATTGATTGCTGGTAAAGCGCGTGCAACATCGCGTGACCAGTACGGTCAGCGGCCGCACAAGTACGTTGCGCAGTGCCTTCGCCAAAGTTGGTGGTCATGCCACCAAATGGGCGCTGGTAAATTTTGCCTTCGTCAGTACGTGAGAAAGGCACGCCGTAATGCTCAAGCTCAATAATGGCTTTTGGCGCTTCTTTGGTCATGTACTCAATCGCGTCTTGGTCGCCTAGCCAGTCCGAACCTTTAACGGTGTCGTACATGTGCCAGCGCCAGTTGTCGTCACCCATGTTGCCTAGCGCGGCAGAGATACCACCCTGCGCAGCAACTGTGTGAGAACGCGTTGGAAATACTTTGGTGATGTTGGCGGTTGAGAAACCTTGCTCAACCAAGCCAAGGGTGGCACGCAAGCCCGCGCCGCCCGCACCCACTACTACTACGTCGTAGGTGTGATCAATAATGTTATATGCAGCAGTCATTTACTTAGGCTCCCAGCGCCACTTGCAGCACGCAGAAGATACCTAGCGCCGCGAGGAAATAATGTAGGAATTTTTGAACGATCATCTTCACCATGCGGAAACCCTCATGAGAGATGTAATCTTCAAGTACCACCTGCACGCCTAGCGCAGAGTGATAAGCCGCCACACCCACAAACAGTGATAGCGAAACCGCGTTTACTGGGGCTTGCATCCACGCCACTACTTCAGCGTGTTCTGCACCAGCCAAGCAAACCATTGACCACATAAACCAAAGGCTAAGTGGTACTAGTGCGATGCCAGTAAAACGTTGAACAACCCAATGGTGCAGGCCTTCTTTAGCCGAGCCCATACCCTTTGCTCGAGATAATGGTGATTGCATGCTCATTACGCAGCACCTCCAAGTAGCACAGCCCATGTTGCGGCTGTTAGTGCAACTGAAACGGCCACAACAATGTAACCACCGGTGTATAAGCCTTTCATGCTGTAACCGCTACCGGCATCCCATACTAGGTGGCGAATGCCGTTGCATAGGTGGTAGTACAGCGAGAATGACCAACCGAATGCCAGCACGGCACCCACTGGCGAGTGCAAGCAAGCTTGTGCCGCTGCATACGCTTCTGGGCCAGCAGCGACCGCCACTAACCAAGCAACCAGTGCAAATGCACCAAAGGTTAAAGCCACACCGGTTGCACGGTGCAGAATGGATAACGTCATCGTAATCTGCCAGCGATACACCTGAAGGTGCGGCGACATTGGCCGATTAGTTGAGGGTTGCGATTGGCTCATTAGGAGTATTTCCTTATTAGCTAGGCCGAAACGGCTATATCTGCGAAACAGAACTAAAAATCAACGCAGCGACCTTTGCGTTCCCAGTCGCCAAAACGGGTTGGCTCGGGACCTTTAGGGCCACCAAGTTCGTTAACTTTAGTGTCAGCATGGGGGGTTGCGGAATGCGGGCCTTGATCACCAGTGACTACCGCGTCGGCAGTAGCTGGTTGATTGCTTGCTGCGCTTTGCAGCGTTGTGTTTTGCGTCTCGTGTGAGCTAGCGGTCACGAGGCACTCCTGAGGCCCGTTTAGAACGGCGCGTATTGTCGCGTAAAGCCTTACGGCGAGCAAGGCGCTACTTTAAAATAACCGTCATATTTGAATTTCAAACGGTCCATAGGCCCCAAACTGTTTATTTTTTATGCAGCTTTATCAGTTAACCCTTAGCGGCAGCGATACTGTCGATTTTCTTCATCGCCAATTAACCGCGGACATTAATGCGCTCGAGTCGGGCAAAAAGCAGTTAACGGCATGGTGCAACATTCAAGGTCGCGTTATTTCCCTGCTATGGGTATGCAAAGTAGAAAACGCTGTTGAGCTCCACATTCCAGCCGCCACATACAACAAAGTGATGCCGCGATTGAAGATGTTTGTTTTACGTGACGACGTAGCTTTCAGCGAGGCTGCTGAGTGTTTTGGAGTGGTTGATCAAAAGGAATTAGTCGTTTCCGACACCGAGTCGAAAGCTTGGCAAGATAGCGCCGTATTGTCAGCAATTCCACATTTAGAAACAGACACTTCCGAGAAGTTCTTGCCACAAATGCTTAACTTAGATTGCATGGGCGGCCTGAGCTTTGAAAAAGGCTGCTACCCCGGACAAGAGATCGTCGCGCGCACCCATTTTAGAGGCAAGCTGAAACAACGCATGCTACGCCTTAAGCACAGAGGCGCCGTGGGTGAAGATATTTACAATGCAGAGAACGGCAAAGCTGGTTCAATCATTCTATCGACGAATGACGAATGCCTTGCTGTAGTCAGACTCGAAGCGCTAGAAGGCGGTTTGTTTAACGAGCAGCAAGAACCTATTGCCTTGCTACCCTTGCCATATGAGCTCCCTGAGCTAGCTTCTTAAATTAGACTATTAGAAGCCAGACCGGCAAAAACAGCAGGTTAACCCTGCTGCTCTGGACGCATATGAGGGAATAGAATCACTTCCCGGATACTGGCCGAATCGGTAAAGAACATTACCAGGCGGTCGATACCAATGCCCTGCCCGGCCGTTGGCGGCAAACCGTATTCCAATGCGCGAATGTAGTCGGCATCGAAATGCATCGCCTCATCATCGCCCGCGTCTTTTTCAGCCACCTGTGCTAAGAAACGCTGCTCTTGGTCTTCTGAGTCATTTAGCTCAGAGAAACCATTGGCGATTTCACGACCGCCAATAAAGAACTCAAAACGATCCGTTACAAATGGGTCACTGTCGCTACGGCGGGCTAACGGCGAGATTTCAGCCGGGTACTCAGTGATAAAGGTTGGCTGGTCGAGTTTTTCTTCAACAGTTTTCTCGAAGATTTCGATTTGTAGCTTGCCTTCGCCATAGCTCGGCTTATGCGGAATGCCCAAACGGTCACATTGTTCGCGCAAATAGGCATCTTCACGCAAACGTGAAGCGTCCATATCCGGGTTAAATTCAATAATACTTTGCTCAACTGACAAGCGCTTAAACGGCTGGGCTAAGTCATACTCGGCATCTTGATAAACAATGATAG
>JAPPPA010000255.1:0-1154 GCA_028817755.1 Gammaproteobacteria bacterium
GTTGAGTGCCTCGATAGCGGTACGTAAGGCGGCGTTAAAGGCGGGGTCGTTACTTCCCATTAATGCAGCGAAATGTGAAATTACCGTGCGCTGGTTTGGGTTGGCTTGCTCTTTGCCGTCAATAACCACTTTGGAGTAGTCGCGTTTACGTAGCTGCCGGAAGGCGCTGCCGCCTAAGGCGGTCAGTTCGATGCTGCTGTCGGCTGCTTCTTGTAGTGTTTGATCAAGCTTTTGAGTAGCACTAACGACCTGGCGGTCAGCGTCATCCAGCTGCTGCAGTAACTCGTTTTGTGTTTTGTTTTTGCGATTGCTACTGAGCTCGGTTGGGTAGCGAACGTAAACAGTGATACCCCAAAAGCCACTGGCAATAACGAGGCACATTAATACGTAGGCGAGGGTATGGAGGTTCCAAGCGAACTGAAAGCCGGTATGTAAGGTGGCAACAAAGACAAGTGCCGAGCCGAGGTAAACGTGAGCAGAGAGCCAGCCTTGGACGGTGCTGCGGCTTTTTTTATAGCTACGCTTGCGAATGCCAAACCAAGCTAGCCAGACAATTAATAGGGCACCAATGGTACCGAGCGTATAACCGAGCCAAGTGCCGCCGTTAGCGACGGGTTGTGGCGCATGCCAAGCGTAGGCCCCAATAGAGAGCGCCACAAGTAAGGATGCTACTTTGAGCCACCGAGCTTTTTTATACCGTAAGGTTGATTGGTGCATGGCGTGTATTAGTAACGGCTCTGCATTAAGTTTCTTAGTATAGGCGTGGAGAGTATGGCTAATGTGTCATATGCTTTCAAACAAAATTGGTACGTACGTTCAATTTTGATTCGTTTTCTCTGAGAGTTTTGCTGTGCAATTAAAACGTCTTCGTGGTCTCTTTTATCGGCTGGCTATCGCTCTGGCGGTGACGGCTGTGTTTTTCACGCATGTGAAAGGCGAGTGGCGCTTGGAGATGGTCTCTCAGGTTGAGCGCTACCTGTACGACGCACGTTTGCGCATGGCACTGCCAAAAGAGCCGCCGAAATCGGTGGTGATCGTCGATATTGATGAAAAAAGTATCGCCGAACTTGGGCACTGGCCTTGGTCGCGAGACGTACTGGCAAAAATGCTCGATATGTTGTTCTCCGAGTACGGCGTCAACGTGGGTGGCTTCG
>JAPPPA010000255.1:1164-5761 GCA_028817755.1 Gammaproteobacteria bacterium
ATATCGTGTTTGCTGAGCCGTATGAAGCTTCAGCACTGCAATTACTCAACGATTTGGAAGGCAAGCTAGAAACCAGCCCAGAAGAATCTGAGCTACTAGCGTCTGCGCGAGAACGCTGGGATACCGATGAAACGTTCGCGGCCTCACTTATTGGCCGGAATGTGGTTTTGGGCTATGTCTTTAAAGATCGTTTGGCACCTGATGAACCAGTGGGTGCGGGCATGCTGCCAGACCCTTTATATAGGGCTGATCAACTGGGCGCCTTAGCCGTGCCATTTGCTGAGGGCGCAGGTTATGTAGCGCCCTACGATATGCATATGTTCGCCGCAGAGCGGGCTGGGTTCTTTAGTAATCCGCATGTTGATCGTGACGGCATCTTCCGCCGTGTGCCCTTGATGCAGGCATATGAAGGCGATGTATATAGCTCGTTGGCCTTGTCGGTAGCGCGTTTGGCCTTGGGGGAGCCGCCGTTGCGTTTTGTATTTGCTGACCCTGATGGCGCGCCTTTGGATGATTTGAATTTAGAAGGCTTGCAGTTAGGTGAGCGCTTCTTGCCTGTAGATGGCGAGTTAAATGCTCTGGTGCCGTATCAAGGCCGGTCTGGTGCTTTTGAATACGTGTCGGTTGTGGATGTGCTCAACGGCGGTGCTGATATTGAAACGCTTTTCGACAGCGTTGTATTGATTGGTACCAGCGCGCCGGGTTTGCTGGATTTGCGGGCCACGCCTGTGGGGGCGCGTTTTGTTGGGGTAGAGATTCACGCCAACCTTGTGCACGGTATTTTGAATGGCGGCCTGAAAAGCAGCCCGCAATACATGCAGGGTGTGGAGTTGCTGGCGCTGGTTGTCATTGCCATGGTGATTACCTTATTTAGCTTGTTGCCTGCTATTTGGGGTGTCAGCGCCTTAGTGGGGCTTGTGGTGCTGATCTTCTACATCGGCCTGTATGGCTGGCAGGCGCATGACCTGAATATCCCTGTGGCATCCAGTATTGGTTTGGCGATAGGGCTGTTCTTGCTGCAGTTTGCTTATTCCTATGCGGTGGAGTCCCGTAAGAAGCGACACCTGTCAAAAGTTTTTGGGCAGTACATTCCAGAAGAGCTGGTGGCCGACCTTGATGCTTCTGAGGAAGAGGTGAGCCTAGAAGGTGAAAACCGCGAAATGTCAGTATTGTTTTCTGATGTGCGTAGCTTCACTTCTATTTCGGAAGGTTTAGATCCGGTTGAGCTAACGCAACTCATGAATGAGTTCTTAACGCCGATTACTCGTGTGATCCATGAAAACCGCGGCACCATTGATAAATACATGGGTGACGCGGTAATGGCCTTCTGGGGCGCGCCTTTGCACGATGATGATCATGCCTACCATAGCGTTACCGCGGGTATGAAGATGATTGAAGCGCTGGATGCGCTGCAACCACACTTTAAGAGTAAAGGCTGGCCTGAGATTAAGGTCGGCGTTGGCGTGAATTCCGGCCCGATGAATGTTGGCAACATGGGTTCCGAATTCCGGATGGCTTACACCGTGCTTGGCGATACGGTTAACTTGGGCTCGCGACTGGAAGGTTTGACCAAGCAATATGGTGTGCAGTTTATTGTCAGTGAAATCACTGCTCAGGCAGCGCCGCAATATTTGTACCGCGAATTAGATGCTGTGCGCGTTAAAGGTAAACAAGAGCCAGTACGCATTTTTGAACCGGTGGGAGGGGTTGAAGCTGCTTCCGAGGCTGAAATGGAGGAAATTGGTCTCTGGAATCAGGTTTTGGAGTATTACCGTTTCCAGCAGTGGCAAAAAGCTAAAGAAGGTTTGAAGACACTGGCGGAAACATACCCTGAGCGTATGGTGTATGACCTATATGTAGAGCGTATCGAGCTGTTTGAAGCGGAGTCGCCGGGTGAAGATTGGGATGGTGTGTTTACACACACCAGCAAATAACGAAAATAGATAGGTTGGCGTGCCCAAGGTTGGTCAGCTATACCTTTAGGAGTGGTGTGCGGGATAGATTTAGGCGTGCAAGAACGCGTTTGATCCTACATACTAATAGCGGGGAAGGAAAATGTTAACAAGAACTACGGGGCTGTTCTATGTCATCCGCTAAAACGCGCTGGCAGGTTTATATCTTGGGAATTGTGAGTTGCCTGTCATGCTGCGCCTATGCTGATTCATACGCGCAATACGGCGCGACAATCGATAAAGCGTTTTACGAGCTAGCCGCAGGCCAAACGGCTGAAGCGCTAACTGGTTTAGAAGAAAACGCAGAACTTTTTGCTGGCGACGTTGAGTATGAAACGTTGCTCGCTATCGCCTTGCTTGAAAATAAGCAATACGACAAAGCACAGTTGGCGCTAAGAGGGCTGGCATTGCAGTTGGGCGAGCCCGATGACGCGAACGTTAAACATCGTGTGTTGCGTATCTATTCAGCGCTGTGGGTGGCGCGTGACGCAGAAGCGCTTGAGTTGCCTTTGTCGCCAGAGTTTTATGGCGACATGGATTATGGGCAGCGTCTCAATATTAATTTCAACCGTCGTTTATTAGGGCTGCCGTATATCGGCGCGGTGATGCAGTGGAAGGCGTTTGATTGGCCGAGTCGTTTGCATCCGGTTGATCAGGCCCAGTTTAAGCCTAAGCCCAAGCCGAAAACGCTTGCGCCAGCCGCTGATGTGCTGGCGATTAGCCCAGGTGCAGCATTGGCCTTAGAGCGTGATGTGGATTTATCTGCGTTGATTGTTAAAGCCAAACAGCAACTTGCGTCTGCACAGCCTGCCGAGGCCTTTGCGACATTGCAGCCCTATGAGTTTGAGGGTGCGGGTGACGTTGAGTTTGATTATGTGATGGGTACTGCCGCAGTAGATGCTGGCGCGGCGGATGAAGCGATCTTTATTTTGTCACGTGTGCTGAATCAAAAGCCCAACCATGCGGGTGCACGTTTAGAATTGGCGCGTGCTTACTATGCGAATGGCGATTACGAGGATTCAAAAGAGCAATTCGAGACCGTTTTACAGCAGTCGCCACCTCCTAAAGCCAAGGCCTTAAGTGAGCGTTATCTTGTCGCCATTAACGACCAGTTGGCGAATAAGCTCAAGAGCTTTATTCCTTATGTAGAAGCACGTGTTGGCCACGACAGTAATGCCAATGGCGCGACCAGTGCTGAGCAGCCGTTCTCTGGTATTAACGGTGTTTCTAGCTCGATTCAGGGCTTAACGCTGAACCAGCAGAGCTTGGAAACACCTTCAGCGTTTTTGGCCTTTGCTGGCGGTGCCGCCTATAGCAATCAATTTAAACCACGTTATTTCTTCCGCGCGGGTGGGCAGCTAGAAGCTCGTTCGAATGAGCGCGCTAGCTTTGTGAACACGCAAGCGGCGAAAGGCTTCGCTAATTTTGAATATCGCCAAGGCAATAAAGTTTTAGGCGCTGGCTTGGATGCGAGTCACAGCTACGTGGGTGGTGATTTCAGTGCTAATGCCGCTGGTCTGTCTGTATTCGGTGGCAAAGAGCTGGCTACAAACTGGGTGGGTAATGCCCAGCTTCGCGTGGCGCTCCAACGCTATGAAAATGATCAGGAGTCTAAAGACAGCACTGATTACACCTTGGCGGTATCTGCGACGCGTCAGTGGGGTGGCCCGAATCGTTTAGCCGCAACTTACGGCCTTATTTTGCAAGACGTTAATGCCAAAACTGACGTGAATAGCAAGCAGGTATATGGCGCGCAAGCGAGCTTTAATTTTGTTGCCTTTGATTCAACGCTATTCACGATTTCGGCGGTAGGTATTCAGGCGGACTTCGATGCGCCGATTGTAGGAACCGATGACAGAACAGATAGAAGTTATTTGCTTGGCTTTGGCTTAACCCGCTTTTCAGGGTTTGATCCGAATTTGAAATGGCTATTTAACTTGGACGCAACGCTGACCGATTCGACGTTGGCGTTGTATGACAGTGACGGTGTTAAAGCGTCAGTAGGTGTGCGTTATGACTTCCGTTAGATTGGTTGTAAGCAAGCCAGTGCTGCAATTTGCGGTATTGGTCTTGGCGAGCTTATGGCTAGCGCTTGCGCAAGCAGCGGAGCCGGTGGGTAAAGTTTTATTTGCGGTGCGTGGCGTTGAAATCGTTCGCGTGCAAGGTGTGGCCGAACCGGCTAAGAAAGGCACCTTGCTTTACCAAGGTGACAAGGTTGTCACCGGTGAAAAAGGCCGTGCGCAAATTCAGTTTGTTGATGGTGCTAGAACGGCCTTACGGCCAGGCTCTGAGCTGGTTATTGAACAGTATGAAGTAGAGACCGCCTCACAAGATGGTGAGTTGGTAGTCGCTAGCGGTGGTTCTGCCGTATTAGGGTTGTTGAAAGGTGGTATGCGAGCCGTGTCTGGCAGTATCACCAAAGAAAACCCAGAAGGCATGAGCGTGAAAACGCCGGTCGCGACCATGGGTATTCGTGGTACTGACTTTACCGCAGCACTAGTGCCTGCAGGGCGCGGTAAGTTTGTGCTAAATGTGGCTGTGCGTGATGGTGTGGTTCGTATTTTCAATGGCTTAGGCTCGATTGATGTGAATGCGGGTTAATTCGCGAGTGCGGAACCAGATACCGCACCAGCATTGCGTTTGCG
>JAPPPA010000157.1 GCA_028817755.1 Gammaproteobacteria bacterium
AATCAAGCCTAAACCCCGTATTTAACTATAGAGTCAAGCGTTTTGATTGTGAGCTGGCAAGTTCAAGCAGCCGGGCCACGGCTAGCTGACTCAAAAACTAGTGAATATCGGTTGCTTCCGAGTTTAACGCTTCGATAATCGGGCAAGTATCGATGCAGCCTTCGCCAGAACACTGGTCGCTGAGATCAGATAGTGCTTCGTAAACACGCTGCAAGTCGGCTATCCGCTCTTTAATCACCAGCAGCTTCTGTTCAGTGAGGTTTTTAACCTCTGACTTACCCGTTTCCTTATGGTCAGAAATCGCCAATAGGTTACGTATTTCACCCAAAGTGAAGCCTAGTGTTTTAGCTCGACGTATAAAGCGGAGCCGCTTAACAGCCGATTCCGCATATTGCCGGTAACCTGACGCTGAGCGCGATGGCGTCTCAAGCAGCCCTTCTCGTTCGTAGTAGCGAATGGCTTCAACGCTAACATCGCATTGATTCGCCAACTTGCCGATGCTTAAGGTGTCCACGTTATTCGCTCTTCGCTAAAGATAAGTCCGAAATAACGATGTTAACCCTGTAGTTTGCTACAGGGTCAAGTCTTTAATCTAGCCGATAAAAGCACGAGCGTTATAGAACATACGCATCCATGGGCCATCTTCACCCCAATCGCTTGGTGCATAGGAGTTTGTGACCGAGCGGAATACACGTTCTGGGTGCGGCATCATGATGGTAACGCGGCCGTCTTCGTTACACAGGCCGGTAATACCGCCCGGTGAGCCGTTCGGGTTTAGCGGGTATTGCTCGGTTAGGTGACCGTAGTTATCAACATAACGCAGCGCGATGGTATCGCCCGCGTCAGCCGCTTCGGCAGCGCCGTCACGATCAAATGCCGCACGGCCTTCACCATGAGCAACCGCCACCGGAATACGCGTACCTGCCATATCTTTCAGGAAGATAGATGGCGACTCTTCGATCTGCACGGTGGCTACGCGGCCTTCAAATTGCTCTGATTGGTTACGTAGGAAACGCGGCCAGTGCGACGCACCGGGAATCAGGTCACGTAACTGGCTGAGCATTTGGCAACCATTACAAACACCCAACGCAAAGGTTTTTTCATTTTCGAAAAACGCCTTAAATTGTGCGCGTAAGCCTTTGTTTACCAATATGGATTTTGCCCAGCCACCGCCAGCACCCAAGGTGTCACCGTAGCTAAAGCCACCACAAGCGACCAAGCCTGAGAATTGATCTAGAGTCACTCGACCTTCGATCAAATCGGTCATATGCACGTCGATTGATTCAAAACCGGCGCGGTCAAACGCCGCCGCCATTTCGATCTGACCGTTAACGCCCTGCTCACGCAAGATGGCCACTTTCGGGCGATCACGGTGCGCCGCCACAACCGGTGCCGCGATATTGGCGTTGGCGTTAAAGCTTAGGGTTGGATTAATGCCGGGATCAGCATCATCCAGAATGGCTTCAAATTCTTGCTTGGCGCAATCAGCGTTGTCACGCAGCGCTTGCATGCGGTAGCTGGTTTCTGCCCATGCGCTTTGTAGCGTGGCGCGATCTGAGGCAAATACCGTTTCACCTTTCTGGTGAATGGTGATGGCTTGATCTTCACGCACAGTGGCAATCGGCCAAACCACATCGGCCAAGCCATGCGCGGTCAGGATAATACGCACGGCGTCCATGTCTTTTTCAGCGACCTGAATGACTGCACCCAGCTCCTCAGCGAACAATACCGGCAAGGCATCCGCGGCATTCTTAAGGTCGATACCCAAGCCGACACGGCCAGCAAAAGCCATTTCCAGCAAAGTTACTAGCAAGCCGCCGTCAGAACGGTCGTGGTAAGCCTGTAGCTTGTCTTGATGGATAAGCTGCTGCATGGCCTTGAAGAAGGCTTTTAGGCGCTGTGCGCTGTTTAGATCGGGCACGTTGGTGCCTACTTGGTTATACACCTGCGCTAAGGCAGAACCGCCAAGGCGATTACGCATCTCGCCAAGATCAATCAGCAACAAGCTGCTACTGGTGTCTTTTTGCAGTTGCGGGGTCAGCGTTTTGCGCACATCAGTGGCTGGCGCAAACGCAGACACAATCAGCGACAACGGCGCAACCATTTGTTTGTCGCCGTCGTCCTGCCACTTAGTGCGCATAGACAGCGAGTCTTTACCCACAGGAATTGCAATACCCAACTCTGGGCAAAGCTCAGAGCCCACGGCTTTAACGGTTTCGTACAAGCGCGCGTCTTCACCTTCATAACCGCAGGCGGCCATCCAGTTAGCTGACAGGCGAATCTTGCTAATGTCTTCAATCGGCGCAGCGGCAATATTGGTAATGGATTCCGCCACGGCCATACGACCAGAGGCTGCGGCATCGAGGATAGCTAGCGGCGTGCGCTCGCCCATCGCCATCGCCTCGCCGGTATAACCTTCAAAGGTGCTGGCGGTCACGGCCACGTCGGCCACTGGCACTTGCCACGGGCCAACCATTTGGTCGCGTACCACTTGGCCGGTAATGCTGCGGTCACCTATGGTGATTAAGAAACCTTTGCTAGCTACAGATGGCAGGTGCAATACGCGATCAATCGCGTCTTCTAGCGTCACATCGCTTAGATCAAGCTTGTTGTTAGGCGCAGCAACCCGTTTGCCATCAATCAGCGTTTTGGGCGCTTTGCCTAGCAACACATCCATTGGCATATCCACAACCGGCTCGTTAAGCAGGTTGTCGGTTACTTTCAGGTTGCGCTCATCGGTAAAGGTGCCAACTACGGCGTATGGCGCGCGCTCACGCTTGGCGATGTTTTCAAACAGCTCTAGGTCGGTAGGCGCGATGGCTAACACATAGCGCTCTTGCGCTTCGTTGCACCAAATTTCCATTGGCGTCATGCCCGGCTCGTCGCAGTTAACGTCGCGCAGCTCAACAATACCGCCTTTGCCAGAGTCATCGAACAGCTCTGGAATGGCGTTTGAAATACCACCCGCACCAACATCGTGAATCGCAATAATGGGGCTATTTTCACCGAGCGCTGCACAGCGATCGATAACTTCTTGGCAGCGGCGCTCAATTTCTGGGTTGTCGCGCTGCACCGAAGCAAAATCTAAATCTTCTGAAGACTGACCGCTGGCTACGGAAGACGCCGCGCCACCGCCTAGGCCAATCAACATGGCTGGGCCACCCAGCACGATCAGCTTAGAGCCGTCTGGCGCAATACCCTTCTCGACCTGGCTGGCGCGGATATTACCGACACCACCGGCGATCATGATGGGCTTGTGGTAGCCGCGTAAGGTGCCACCTTCGTCGGCATCTAGCTCAAAGCTACGGAAGTAACCAGTGAGGTTAGGACGACCAAATTCGTTGTTAAATGCCGCGGCACCAATGGGGCCTTCGAGCATGATGTCTAAGGCCGAGGCAATACGACTCGGTTTGCCATTGTCTTTTTCCCAAGGCTGTTCAGCTCCGGGAATACGCAAATTAGACACAGAGAAGCCGTTTAAGCCGGCTTTAGGCTTACTGCCCCGCCCTGTTGCGCCTTCGTCACGAATCTCACCACCAGAACCGGTAGACGCACCAGGATGCGGTGAAATCGCGGTTGGGTGGTTGTGGGTTTCCACTTTCATCAAAATGTGGATGTCTTCTTCGCTGTAGCTGTAGCGATTTGAAATCGGATCAGCCAAAAAGCGTTGGCCTTTAGGGCCTTCAATGACCGAAGCGTTGTCTTTATAGGCCGACAGCACGCCGTCTGGGCTAGCGGCGTAACTTTCTTTAATCATTTTGAACAAGGTGGTCGGCATTTCTTCACCGTCAATCACCCAGTCGCCGTTAAAGATTTTATGGCGACAATGCTCTGAGTTTGCCTGTGCAAACATCATCAACTCAGCGTCAGTTGGGTTGCGTTCTTGTTTGTTAAACGCCGCTACTAAGTATTCGATCTCATCAGCCGACAACGCCAAGCCCAACTCAACATTGGCTGTTTCTAGCGCGCCGATACCGCCGCCAAGCACGTCCACAGTATCGCCTTGACGCGGCTCGTGATGCTCAAACAGTTTTGGCAGTTCTGCCTCGTTAAACACCAAAGCATGCATCATGCGGTCATGCAGCAAGGCGTAAACAGCTTTCTCGTCCTCTGCGCTAATGCTTTCTGGCCAGCCAGAAAACTGCCATAACACGCCGCGCTCAACGCGCTCTACTTGCGCCAAGCCGCAAACTTGAGCGATATCCGTCGCCTTTGAAGACCAAGGCGAACGTGTGCCAAAACGTGGCACTACGCGAAGGGTTTTGTTTACGCCCTCTAGCGCCTCTGCTGGCTCGTCATAGGTCAACAGCAGCTCAAGCTTTTCTTGCGCTTCCGCGTCTAGCTCGGGCGCGTCGGCATAGTGCTCAAAAGTCGCTTGTAGGCCGGTAATGGCGGGCACGATTTCTTGCACCTGCGCCAATAGGCGTGAACGACGGAACGGGGTTAAAGCGGCTGGACCGATTAGGCTGAGCATAATTCTTGCGTTTCTGTAGGGTCGTTAAAAGCTTCGGGGAGTGCTTTCCAGTCGAAGCCTGAATCTTGTGTGGCGCATTGTATCCATTCTTGCGGCCATTCGAGCGCTGGCGCCAAGGTTTCTTTTACCAATGCGGGGGTATTGTTCTTTTCGCTGATATGCGTGGCGATGAGGCCTTTGAGCTTACCCTTCGGCAGCGCTTGCAACAGCGAGGCGGTTTGATGATTCGCTAAATGCCCTACATCGCCACCCACGCGTTTTTTTAGCGCCCAAGGGTATGGGCCGTCTTGCAGCATTTGCGGGTCGTGGTTGGCTTCTAGCAGTAAGAAATCGCAAGTTGCGAGCTTGTCTTGCACATGCGGCGTAACGCAGCCGAGGTCTGACACCACCGCGATGCGGTATTCGCCGTCGTCAAACACATACTGGCAAGGCTCGCGGGCGTCGTGCACTACCGGAAAAGGCTCAACGGTAATGTCGCCAATTTCAAAGCTTTGATGCGGATCAACGCAGTGCCAATGCGAAAAGCCTGAGGAACCCGCCGCCGTGCCGGTTGAGGCATACACAGGAATGCGGTGTTTACGCGCTAGCGGATTCACGCCTCGGCTATGGTCGCCATGTTCGTGCGTGACCAGAATGGCCGTGATATCGCTCACCGGACGATCGCCGCAGCGCTCAGCCCAACGCAAGCCAAAATGCTTGGTGTTAAAGCCGTTGTCGATCAGCAAGAGGGTTTCGCCAGACTCGACCAAAGTAGCGTTACCGCCACTGCCACTGCCTAGCGAACAAAATTTCAAGCTAGTTACCTGCTGGCGCTTGGCCGCCACCACTGGGAGTGTACACGGGGAATGAACGCACATTGCCCGCTGTAGCGCTGTCTACATCACGCACTTTGGCTTCGCCGCGCTCTTCCACTTCGTCAATACGAATCACGGAATGCATTGGTACGTAGGTGCGTTTAACGCCTTTGAATTCGCTTTTCAGCTTTTCTTCAGACGGGTCGACCAACATGCCAGAGTTCTCGCCGAACACTAGCTCTTCAATCTCAATAAAACCAAACAAACCACTCTGGCCGACGCTGCGTGCGTAAACCTCGAATAGCTTGTCTTCATTGGCAAAAACCACACGAAATAGCGGCTCTGGAATGTCCGTCATGGCAAAGCAAAATCAACTCTTGGAATGGCGCGCATTTTAGCACGGCCGCCCTCGCCCTGCCGAGCTGAACCCGCAGTATCGCTATTTGAGCCACCCGCAGAATTATTCTGAAG
>JAPPPA010000268.1 GCA_028817755.1 Gammaproteobacteria bacterium
GCAGTGCTCCGAGCGCGCGTTTTAGCGAGTAATAAAACATCGCCGCGCGGGTGATTTAGCCAGCAACCGCGGCGGCAATTTCAGCCTGAATTTGTAGCGCCTTCTCGCGACGGTTTTCAGCATTGCGAATTGGGCGGCCTACGACCAAATAATCGGCGCCAGCCTGTAGTGCCGCAGCCGGTGTCATCACGCGTTTTTGGTCGTCTTCTTCGGTGTTATCCACTGGGCGAATGCCGGGCGTGATAACGAGCAGCTTGTGGTCGATAAATTCACGTAGGCGCTCAGCTTCCATACCGGAAGAAACAACGCCATCAACACCCGCCTCTAGCGCACGTTTGGCGCGGCTCAGTACAAGGTCTTCAACTTCGCACTGGAAACCAAGATCGTTGAGGTCGCCGCGGTCTAGGCTGGTGAGTGCGGTAACGGCCAGCACTTTAAGGTCGCCGCTTTTAGCTTTGGCGGCGGCTTCCATAATGGATTGATTGCCGTGGATAGTAGCCAAGGTTGCGCCTTTGTCACTTAGCGCCGCAATCGCTTTGCCAACGGTGGCAGGCACGTCGAAAAACTTTAGATCGACAAAGACTTTTTTGCCTTTGGCCACTAGCCAATCGAGTAATTCAAAGTAGCCGCCCGCCATCAGCAGTTCCATGCCAATTTTGTAAAAGGTAACGGCATCGCCGAGCTCTTCTACCAGTGCTTTGGCCTCGTCGGCGCTGGGCACGTCTAGGGCAAAAATCAGGCGGTCTTTAGCAGGAATATCTTTGGCGGCAAAAGTCATAATGGTTCTTTAGCTATTTCGCTGCCATACGAGGCAGCGGTTATTGGCTGGCATTTCAATATCGTCGAGCAAAACACAACCGGCGGCAAGCGCTAGTTGGTTTACGGCTTCAAAGTCGCGAATACCGCTCAACGGATCACGGGCTTGTAGCCATTGCTGGAATTGCGCGTTACTAGCCGAGGTGAACTGGCCGTTGTAGTTAAACGGGCCATAGGCAATTAACTTGCCTTGCGGCGCGAGCCAGGCCGGCAATTGTTCAAAAAAATCTTCTACCGCTAGCCAGCTCATAATGTGCAGCGAGTTGGCGGTAAAGACCGTGTCGAATGGATTTTTCGGTGCCCAGCGCTCGGTGACATCTAAAGCAATGGGGCTGAATACATTCGGTAGCCCAGCATCATCTAGCCATTGCTGAATGCCGGCATGATGCTCGGGCAGGTCGCTGGTTTGCCATTCCACATGCGGTAGGCGTTCGGCCATATACACGGCGTGTTGGCCGGTGCCGCTGCCAATTTCAAGCAATCGCCCTGCCGTGGCGCAATGGGTTTTCAGCACCTCAAAAATGGGTGCAGAGTTTCTGTCGCAGGCGGGAGCGTGAGGTTTAATTGTGTTTTGATTCATCCCATATGCCTAGCTTGACGCCGTGCAACCATGTACTCATCACCGAGAAGCTAAGAACTCGGCTCTCGCCAACATAATCGAAGCGATACTGGCAGCTACCAACAGACTCCACAGCCGGGCGGGTTAAGCCAGAAATCTTCATATCATTCGCGATTAAGTACTCAGTTACTTTTTCTACAGCGTCAGTTTCAGAAAGCCCACATTGTTGGAGAACCAAGTCTTGATAGAGTGGAACAGCGATCCCACTCATTGCAAAAAGCGCAGTAGCTAAGCCAACTAAAATCCAACGCTTCATGAAAAAGGGCCGCCTAAGCGACCCTCCACATTCTAGGCAATGTCAGTAATGGTAATGCCTGCCATATCGGCAACCACACGCATTACTTGGCAGCTGTAACCAAACTCGTTGTCGTACCACACGTAAAGGGTTACGCGGCTACCGGCAACGATGGTGGCTTGTGAGTCAACCACGCCAGCGTGGCGCGAGCCAACCAAGTCAGTCGATACCAATTCGGTAGAAGAAGTGTAATCGATCTGCTCTGACAAGCCTGAGTGCAATGCGGTTTCGCGCAAGAACTCGTTGATTTCTTCTTTAGTGGTTTCACGGCCTAGGTTTAGGTTCATGATCGCCATAGAAACGTTTGGTGTTGGCACACGGATGGCGTTACCGGTTAGCTTGCCTTCTAGTTCTGGCAAGGCTTTAGATACGGCTTTAGCCGCACCGGTTTCGGTAATAACCATGTTCAACGGCGCCGCACGACCACGACGCTCTGCCTTGTGGTAGTTGTCGATGAGGTTTTGGTCGTTGGTAAAGCTGTGAACGGTTTCAACGTGACCGTTTTCAATCCCGTACTCGTCGTAAATCGCTTTTAGCGCCGGGGTAATAGCGTTGGTGGTACAACTTGCTGCAGACAGGATGGTGTCGTCTGCTTCGATCATATTGTTGTTTACGCCGTAAACGATATTTTTAATATCGCCTTTGCCCGGTGCGGTTAGCAGGGCTTTAGCAGTACCTTTGGCTTGCAGGTGACGACCTAGGCCATCACGGTCACGCCATACGCCGGTGTTATCTACAACAATCGCGTTGTCGATACCGTATTGGGTGTAGTCGATATCTTCTGGCGCGTTAGCGTAGATCACTTGAATGTAAGAGCCATTCGCGATCAGCGCGTTGTTTTCTTCGTCAACGGTAATGGTGCCGTTGAATGGGCCGTGCACAGAGTCACGACGTAGCAGGCTAGCGCGTTTCTGCAAATCGCCAGCGCCACCGTTACGAACCACAATGGCGCGCAAACGCATTTTTTGGCCGTGGCCGGTACGCTCAATCAGCAAGCGAGCTAGCAGACGACCGATACGACCAAAGCCGTAAAGCACTACATCACGTGGCTCGTCATCAGCGTTCTCGCCTTGTACTTCGGCCAACTTGCCTTCTAGAAAAGCGTTTAAGTCGCCGCCTTGCTTACGGTAAGCAACGGTTAGCTCGCCAAGATCAATACGGCAAGCTTTCAAGTCCATGCCAGCAATAGCTTCAAATAGCGGGAAGCTCTCACGAATATCTAGGTCTTCGCCTTCAAACTGCTTAACAAAGCGGTGCGCTTTTAGGATGTCGATGGTTGATGCGTTCATCAACGGACGTCCATAAATCCGTACGGTCACACCGCTTTCGCGGTACATGCGGCCAATCATTGGCACCATACGTTCTGCTAATTCTTGGCGTTCCTGCCAAGCCTGAAGGTGAGCTTGCTGTTGAGTCATGAGTACTCCGCGGTAGCTAGTGAATGCCCAGCGCCTTTTCTATGCGCCAGCCGAGATAAATTTGGCGCGCATTATCGCAGAAAATCACGACCGCCGCCGCCGCGTAAACTACCGCTAATCGGTTCAGGCTTCGTTTTAGTGATAGCAGGAGCTAGACTGGCTGTCTTGGCTAAGAACTAGTCAGGGTGGGAATCAGGGGAAAATTTTGGCAGATCAGACGCCACTACATCCGGCGGTCTATGCAGTACTGGGGTTAGTGCTGCTAGTGAGCGTATTTTTATTCGACTTGTTGCAACCACTTGGCGTTGCGGCTGGTGTGCCCTATGCCGCCTTGGTTATGTTCGGCCTGCTATTGCATTCACGCACATTTATGCTCTGCATGGCGGTCGCCGGCACGGCCCTCACATTATTCGGCTTTTATAGCCAAACCCCGCATGTTGACCTTCAAATCGTTGCCACTAACCGCGCGCTGGCGATTTTTCTGATTTGGACCGCCGCCGCAATTGGCCTGCGCCAACTGGCCTACCAGGAGCGCGTGTCTCAATTAGAAGACGCCCAAAATGTAGATGTACTCACCGGCACGCTAAACCGCCGTGGTTTGTTTGCCAAACTAGATAGCGCCGTGAAACAAGCCCGCAGTAACGGCGACGTATTGACCGTTATTGTGTTCGACTTCGACAAATTCAAACGCGTTAATGACTGCTTTGGCCATCTCGCCGGTGACGCCGCGCTACAAAAACTCGCCGCTGTTCTGAATATGTACCCGGACTACTTTGTTGGGCGCATGGGTGGTGAAGAGTTTGTGTTGGTTATGCCAAACGTCAGTCTTTCGAAAGGCGGCAGCGAGGCCAAGAACGTATTGGAAACCATCCGCAGCCTGAGCTTTGCATGGCAAGGCCAGCCTGTTGGGTTAAGCCTATCAGCCGGCGTAGCCGCATTAGACGACAGCATGCATACAGGTTTCGACCTGTTGCGCACGGCAGATGAAGCGCTACTCACCGCCAAACGCAAAGGCGGCAACCGGGTTTCCTTAGCCGAATAATCGGCGCTTCCTTAGGGGTAAAGCTCCGGCAAGCCGTTCACGGCTTTTTGCGTTTCCGGCATAGGCCACGCACTGGCTTGCAAAGCCGTACTCAATTGGCTGCCATCCCAATTCCCAGCCTGCCCATACTTTGCTGCATCTAACTCCGTCAAAGCAGCTTTTAACCCAGGATCTGTCACCTTAGCGGCGACTGCTGCCGGTGCTGCCGCAGCCAAACCCGCCTCACGCGCTAGCGTTGCCAATGTTGAAATGGCGCCTTCGCGATCATTCCGTTTACAAGCATCAATCAACTTATTCTTGGCCGCAGCCAAATTAACGCGCTGCTGCGCCATTGGCTTAGTTGGCTTTTTACGCACGCTCAACCACCACAACAAACAGGTCAGCAACCACAAGCCACCTAGGCTAAAGGCGAGCCATTTCCACCAGCCAGTGCCAGCTTCAACTATTACTGGCACAGCTTCATCACACTGCAGTGGCTCGATTTCTTGCGGTGCAGACTCCGAAATCACCACCGGCTCACAAGGCTCCGCTGCTACTGGAGCGATTGGTGCAGCGCCCTCTGCTGGCAGCACTTCAATCGTCTCCGCCGGCAACTCGGCCGTGGCCCACTCGCCACGAGACACATCCCACCACTTCACTTGCTGCGGCGGCAAACGATACTGCCCCGCGGCCTGAGGAATAATGGCCGTACGGTAGTGACGAATACCAACTACGCCCTGGCGCGTGCCGCGCGTGTCTTGCTCAGCGGCTTCGGGGTAAGCACGTAGGCCGCTGTAATCGAGTTCTAAATCTGGCAACTGTGTTGCTAGCAGACCATATGCGGTGAGTGTTACCACTCGCGTCACCGGTTCGCCAACACGAAATACCGGCTGCGCATCACTGTCACCCCAGCGAGCAGTTAGCATCACATCCTGCGCTGGCAACCAAAAGTCACTGCCGGGCACAACGCTTTTAACGTTCACAGTAATGTCGTCTGCAGCGGCGGACACATGGCGCGTGCTGCGAAATAAGCCGCCAAAGCCACGGTTAGATTGCTGGGCCGAATCAGCTTGGCCGCTAAACACTGGCGCCCGAATCACAAAGTCACCTGCGCGTTCCGGGAAGACCACATAGCGCCGCACCAAACGGTTATAACGCACCCCGTTTTTAACGGTTTGCTCGGTTTGGTCATCACCAATTTGCTCAATAATGCCGTTATTTAACTCCGGCGCAGAAAGCTCGCCAGAACGCACCGAACTGGCGTAATACAGCGCCACGTCCACAAGAATTTGCTGGCCTTGCCAAACGGTTTGCGGATCCACCTCAAATTCAATCCACGCCTCACGTGGGCCACGCTGGTCTTGCTCATTCACCATCAGACTAATCGGCTGCGTGCGTGCCTGCCCAACCGGAATAGCGGGAATCGTTAAGCTGCCGCTGCGCTTGGGCAACAGCTGCACATTCCAATCTTTCCACTTGCTGACACTGCCGTTGCTGTACTGCACCTGAGAACTAGTGTTCTGCCCTAGCACCCGGAAGTCAGCA
>JAPPPA010000109.1:0-507 GCA_028817755.1 Gammaproteobacteria bacterium
AGCTAACACTGCCCGCCAGCAGAAAAGACGCCATGATGGTGTCAAACAACAAGCTAATTTGCGCCACGGAAGAGCCAAAAATAGCTGGCAACATCAGCCTCAGAATGCGCTGCACCCCCTCGCTGGCCCAACCCCAACGCGGCATCGGCAGCAAACCAATTTTGTGTAACGCGGGTAATTGAATGGCAAGCTGCACCGCACCCGCAATAAAAACACCAATAGCCAGCGCAATCACTGGTTGCTCAAACATAGGTGACAGCCACAATGCGACAGCGATTAAGCAAACATTGAGCATGACAGGTGTAAACGCAGGCACCGCAAACAAGCCATAAGCGTTAAGCACACCACCCGCTAGCGCCACTAACGAGATAAAGAAAATATAAGGGAAGGTAAAACGCAGCATATCTGCGGCCAAAGCAAACCGCTCTGGCTCATCTGCAAAGCCTGGCGCGAACAACCACACAAGCCCAGGCGCCGCTAAAACGCCAACAACAGATAGCAAAAACA
>JAPPPA010000109.1:517-5698 GCA_028817755.1 Gammaproteobacteria bacterium
CACGCTGTTCTCGGTATTCGCTCAACACCGGCACAAAGGCTTGAGAAAATGCGCCCTCAGCAAATAAACGGCGTAAAAAATTAGGGATTTTAAACGCAACAAAGAACGCATCCATTGCCGCGCCAGCGCCAAAAAACGCCGCCAAGACCATATCGCGTACAAAGCCCATCACACGCGACAAAAGTGTCATAGCGCTTACTACCGAGGTCGATCGAACCAGCTCTTTGCTCATATCCCCAAGCGATTTAACAATACAGATTGGAGCGAAGCATACGTGATTGACAGCAAGGGGCAAAATCAGCATAATCGCGCGCCTTGTTTTCCTGCCTAGCGACACCATAGTAGTCGATGGGCTTATTGATACCCTATTTGGAGTAAGTGGCAGTGGCCAATATTGCATCTGCAAAAAAACGTGCACGTCAGGCTGAAGGACGTCGCCAACGCAACATGGGCGCACGTTCTACGATGCGTACCTACGTTAAAAAAGTACGTGAAGCCGTAGACGCTGGCGAGAAAGACGCAGCGCAAGCAGCTTACGTTAAAGCAACCTCTATGGTTGATAAGGCTGTTGGTAAAGGCCTTATCCACAAGAACAAAGCAGCCCGCATTAAAGGCCGCTTGAACAAAGCTGTTGCCGCACTAGCTGCTTAAGCTTTAAACGTTCTTTAAAAAACCGGCGCTGCCCTCTCGGCACCGCCGGTTTTTTTATGTCCGCAATTTATGAAAAGATAGCCACATAAATACTAGAAAACGGAGCACCACAATGGCACGAATACTTAGCATTGCGGCAGCACTACTCATCGGTAGCTTAATAATTGGCGGCGCCTGGCTTTACGCACAACCAAACCAGTGGAAAGTAGAACACCAAGCGACTATTAAAGCGCCCGCAGAAGCCATCTTCGCCCAGCTGAACAGCCTAAAGAATTCACCCAACTGGTCTGCATGGAATAAAGCCTTTTTACCCACCCTTGAAAGCCGCCACGGCGGGCCTGACAGCGGCGTGGGCGCCACCGAGTATTGGACATTAGACGGCAATAGCGGCAGCACCACCATTATGAAAAGCGTTCCAAATGAACGTATCGAATACAAAGTGGTATCCAGCGACGGCTATTTTGTTGCAGATGGTTTTTACGCCCTCACGAAAACTGAGACAGGCACGAAGGTGCAATGGGTATACAAAGGCGACTCGGGCGACAACCTAATACTTAAGCTTTATATGGCCGGCGCCCTACCTGAAATCAACAAGGGCAACGAGTGGAGCTTGAATAATTTAAAACGACTTATGGAAAAAGCCGCCAATCACTAGCGCTAACACTAGCAAGCTACTTTTTCAGTAACGTACCCAGCGCTTCGCCCGCCGCTAAACGAGCAATGACATCTTGCTCTGCACCGGCAGCAATCACCGTCTCGGTACCCACTTCAGCTGCCTTTGCAGCAGCTAAAACCTTAGTACGCATACCACCACGGCCTAACGCACCTGCGCCGCCGCCCGCCATTTCTAGCACCGCAGCGTCACTCAGACTCGCTTCTTGAATTAAGGATGCCTCTGGATTATTACGCGGATCCTCAGTAAACAGGCCAGCTTGGTCTGTCAGAATCACTAGGCGCTCAGCACCCACCAGCTCCGCCACCAAGGCACCCAAGGTGTCGTTATCACCTAAACGCAGCTCTTCAATGGCCACCGTGTCATTCTCGTTAACCACTGGCACCACGCCCAGTTCTAACAATTCATTTAGGGTCGCACGCGCATTGGCATAACGCTGCGAATCAGCCACATCTTCATGCGTGAGCAGCACTTGCGCAGTCAGCACATTGGCGCCATCAAAGCATTGCTGCCATGTTTCCACCAAGCGCATCTGCCCGACCGCAGCTGCGGCCTGAATCTGATGCATATGCTCTGGGCGCCGCGTCCAGCCAAGCTTTGCCACCCCAGCAGCAACCGCACCGGACGACACTAAAACAACATCAATCCCTTGCTCGCGCAGCTGTAAACACTGCGCCGCCCACGCTTGAATAGCAGGCACATCAAGGCCCGCGCCGTCACGCGTTAAGAGTGAACTACCAATCTTAATTACCCAACGGCGCTTAGACATTAGTCTTCCCAATCATCTTCCCAGAAGTCATCGTCGTCTTCTGGCTTCTCAACAACTCGCTCTGGGTACTGTTCTTCCCAGCTCTTATCCCATACGCTATCTGGATCTTCGGCTTCTTCAGCTGCCAAATCAGCCACATCACGCGGATGCTCTTCAAGGTAGTCGGCAATAGCTTTGCAAAGCTTCGCCGTGCCATCGGCATTAATGGCAGACACAGCAAACCAAGGCCCTTCCCAGCCCAACTGACTTACTAGCTCCTCAGCCCAAGTCTGGCGCTCATCTTCCGGCAGCTGATCCAATTTATTAAAGACCAACCAGCGCTCACGCTTGGCCAAGCCTTCATCAAAGCGCTCAAGCTCGGCGATAATCTTTCTCGCATCCTCAACCGGATCATGCGCCGGATCAAAGGGCACGGCATCAACTAAATGCAGTAACAAGCGAGTACGCTGCAAATGCTTCAAAAAGCGAACACCTAGGCCCGCACCTTCTGCCGCCCCCTCAATCAAGCCCGGCACGTCAGCAATCACAAAGCTGTTGCTGCCATCCATTCCCACTACACCCAAATTCGGGTACAGCGTTGTAAACGGATAATCTGCAACACGTGGCTTAGCGCGCGAGACCGCACGAATAAGTGTGGACTTGCCAGCATTTGGCATACCCAATAAACCGACATCTGCCAGCAATCGTAGCTCAAGCCCTAAAGTGCGCTCTTCACCCGGTGTACCTGGTGTCGCCTGACGCGGCGCACGGTTGGTACTGCTCTTAAAGTGCACATTACCAATTCCGCCTTGACCACCTTGCGCGACTAACAAGCGCTGCTTGTCTTCTAACAGGTCGCCGATAACCTCGCTCGTATCCAGATCAATCGCTACCGTGCCTACCGGCACAGGAATGACTAGATCTTCACCTGCGGCGCCGTACATCTGCTTTCCCATGCCCTTTTCACCGGCTTGCGCGGGATAAACACGGCCGTGGCGCAGATCAATCAGCGTATTAAGCGCTTCATCTGCTTCTAAATAAACAGAACCGCCATTGCCGCCATCACCGCCATCAGGGCCGCCTAAGGGAATGTACTTTTCCCGGCGAAAGCTAACCGCGCCATTACCGCCGTTACCGGCGCGTACGCGAATTTGGACTTCATCTACGAATTTCATGGGTAGCGCAACATATTAGCGGGCCGTAGGAGTGCCAAGAGTAAGGCAAAAGTAATTTTCAAAAACGGAGTGTACAAGGTAGTACATGAGTATTTTGAAAATTACTTTAAACGCCGCTATTGGTGTTCCTATGGCTCGCGATAACAGGTAAAAAAAAGGCTCCTTTTCGGAGCCTTTCTTCTGGGCGTTTGCTAAGAATTACTCAGCAACAGGCTCAATCCGTACGTGCTTACGGTTATGTGGGCCTTTACGCTCAAATACAACGGTACCGTCTACTTTGGCATATAGGGTGTGGTCACGACCAATACCTACGTTTTCGCCTGCGTGAGTGGCTGTACCGCGTTGACGGATGATGATGCTACCAGCATTAACAAGTTGGCCGCCGAAACGTTTTACGCCAAGGCGTTTACTTTCCGAATCGCGACCGTTTTTGGTAGAACCACCGGCTTTTTTATGCGCCATTGCAAATACCTCTTAAAACTTAAAATCTATTCGCTTAGGCAGAGATGCCGGTAATACGAACTTGTGTGTAATCTTGACGATGACCTTGGCGCTTACGGCTGTGCTTACGACGGCGGAACTTGATGATTTCCACTTTCTTGCCACGGCCATGCTCTACTACCTCAGCGGTCACTTTGCCGCCGTCGATATAAGGAGCACCTACTTGTACTGACTCGCCTTCGCCGGCCATCAATACTTGGTCGAATTCAACGTTACTACCGGCCTCAGCAACCAGCTTTTCTACTTTTAGGGTGTCGCCTTCGCTTACGCGATACTGCTTGCCACCGGTAACAATTACTGCGTACATCAGATTCGTCTCTAGTGCGCTTTAAATGGGACAGTTGCTAGGCCCCATGCACACAGCATTGGACAGACCAACCAATAAGGCGCGCGATTCTACGGATTTGGCCCCGCAAGGTCAATGGATTTCAGCGCTTTTCGCGCTTATTTCAGTAGGCGACCGCCATTAGCCGCTTCTTCTTCGCCAAACTCAGGTAATGGCAAGGTATCTGCCACGCGTTTACGAATAGCGTTGCGGCGCACAGCAAGGCGATCTAAGAATAAATCACGCGGGAACATGCTAATGCCGCGGACAAAGTCCGCCACCATCATCCAGCGCGGTAAACCTTGGTATAGAGTGCCGTAAGAACCTAATGCAGCAGCCACAGAACGCGACAAATGCATGTACTCGCCTCGAATTACCACATTCATCTGCTGGGTGTTAGAAGCCACATGCATAATGCCTTGCACGCGTTTCTGGATGCCTTCGGCGCCCTCTTTCGCCAGTACCAGCGGCGCATCACGCCCTAAACGCTTCACTTGCTTCTTGCCAAGCGATTCAGCTAGCTGGTCACGAATTTCCTTACGGCGCGCCCAGTTTTGTTCTGGTGCGGTACTCATGTTGATTAAGGCGTCGGTGACAGTTTCCACATCGCCCATCAGCATGCCGGCAATGTAATTGCCTACTGGCGCCCATTTGTCGCGTAGCTCAACGGTGTTACCCCAATCAATCAGGTAAAGCTCACCTTCTCGGTCAACCATAATGTTGCCTGGGTGTAAGTCACCATGAAACTCGCGATACACAAAGATATGGTCAAACAAGGTGAATAGGAATTTACGCGCGACATTGCGTTGGAATTTCTTGCGTTTATCCGCAGGCAAAGTTTCTAGCACAGACGACAGACTGCCTGCGTCTTCTAGAAACTCCATTTCCATCACACGCTCGCTGCTGCGATACACCTTAGGCACGCGCCACTTGGTTGTGTTCTGGCTCCAACGCTCGAAACGGCGCTGGGTGTTGGCTTCTTCGCGGAAATCCAACTCGTCTTGGAAACCACGTACAAACTCGTCACCCAGCTCCTGCAATGCCTGCAAGACCGGCGCAAGCTTGCTATGCGGTGCCCAGTATTGAGCGATAATGATGGCTAAACCCA
>JAPPPA010000260.1 GCA_028817755.1 Gammaproteobacteria bacterium
CTACGGGTACGCCGTTAACCGCGGCGTTACCGCTCAACGGGTCCACCAGCTTCGGATCCGTTAAGTCATTGCAGCTTTCCCCAGCTAGCTGAGTCGCAATACGTTGTTGCACCCCTGCCTTTTGATGCCCCCAGCCATGCGGTAACGACACTACGCCGGGCATCATCTCGTCGCTGGCAATTGCTTCCGTCACCAACGCCCCCACAGAAGATGCAATCTGCACACGTTGGCCCGAAGTAATACCGCGTGCTTGCATGTCAGCGGGGTTCATCAACAGCTCATGCCGCGTTTTACCCTTGGTTAAACGGTGACTGTTATGCATCCAGCTATTATTCGACCGCACGTGCCGGCGACCAATCAGTTTTAGCTGTCCGTCAGAAGGTGCTTGTAGCAATTCGCGCACACGAGGGATATCTTGCAGATAAAGTGGCTGAGCCAGATCAATCGTTTTGGTTTCAGTTTGCAACCTGCCCGGCAATGCAGGCTGCAAGGCACCTAGGTCGATACCACTAGGGGTTTCTTTTAGCTTACTTAGAGATAGCTCAGCGGCGTGGCCGCGGGCCTTGCCATAACGCCCAGACTGCAGAGCAAAATCCATCATTTGGGCCGGTGTTGGACCCATGCGAGGCTGCCTACCGAGCGCCTCGGCTAATGCAGCACCTAAACCATTGAAGATTTCCCAATCATGTTTCGCATCATCTGGTTTCGGTAACACCGCATCATTAAAGCGTGCGGTATTCCGTACAGCAAAGCTATGGAAAATCATGTCGTAATGATCATGCTCCAACGGCGTTGTAGGCGGCAAGATTACGTCAGCATGGCATGTGGTTTCATTAATCCAAGGGTCAATGCAAACCACAAACTCAAGCTGCCGAATTTGTTTCTCTAACGCCTTGCCATTAGGCGTTGATAAAACGGGGTTACCGGCAGATGTAATCAGCGCTTTAATTTGGCTTTCGCCCGGTGTGGCCATTTCCTCGGCCATACAAACCGCGGGGAGTTCACCGCTGAATTCCGGCAAACCAGAAACGCGGCTACGCCAACGATCAAAATTGCCTGGTTTCCCAACAGGTGACTCGACCATATCGACAGCAGGTTGCGGAAACATAGCCCCACCCTCTGCGTCCAAGTTGCCCGTCACAATATTGAGCACCTGAATCAGCCACTGGCATAAAGCACCATAGGACTGAACCGAACAGCCCATACGGCCATGACATACAGCTGAGTCAGCTGTCGCGAACGCCTCGGCAATTTCTTTAATACGGCTTGCATCTACACCACATACGTCGGCCACGCTTTCAGGCGTGAACTCACTTACTGCCGCTTTAGTTTCTTCTAACCCCGTGACATAAGCAGGGGGCGCTACATCTAAACTATTCGCAAAAATGTGCTGTAGCAGACTCAACAAAAATAAGGCGTCGGTTTGCGGCCGAATAAAGTCGTGCTCATCAGCAACCGCTGCCGTTTCTGTACGACGTGGATCAAGCAACACCAACTTCCCACCACGCTTTTGCAGAGCTTTCACACGTTTAGCAAAATCCGGCACGGTCATAATCGAACCGTTTGAGGCCATGGGGTTATTACCCAGCATCAAAAAGTATTGGGTTCTATCAATATCCGGAACCGGCACATTGAGTTGGTGCCCATATAGCTTTAGCGCAGCAAGCTGATGCGGCAACTGGTCAACCGACGTTGCCGAAAAGCGATTCTTGGTTTTAATTAGTCCGAGAAAATTTTGAGCGTGCGTGAGACTGCCGTAGTTATGAACGTTGGGGTTACCAAAATAAATACCCACGGCGTTTGGGCCATTGGCCTCTATAACGCTCGACAAACGCTTCGCCACTAGCGCAAAGGCCTCATCCCATGAAATGGGCATCCAGCCATTACCCGTCTTTCTTACCGGCCCACGTAGGCGGTCTGGGTCTTCTTGAATGTCTTTGAGGGCAACTGCCTTGGGGCAGATATGACCGCGGCTGAGAGGGTCGTTCTTATCGCCTTTAATGCTGTCGATCTGGCCGTCAGTTACCGTGATTTCAAGGCCGCAAATGGCCTCGCAAAGATTGCAGGCGCGATAGTGCGTGGTCGTTGTCATTTAGGTTATCTCCAAACGGTCTATGCCGTGTTGAAGACAACCTTAACGCGAAGCAGCCTATAGGTTAAATAGGCCGGCGTTAATCCATTTATGCGCCCAAATGCTGGCGAAGTAACCCAGCGCGATTGCTGGGGTCCATTTAGCGTGACTCATAAAGGTGTACTGACCACGCGCCTGCCCCATCAGAGCAACACCTGCCGCAGAACCAATCGACAGCAAAGAGCCGCCTACGCCTGCAGTGAGCGTCACCATCAACCAATCGCCGTGGCTCATTTCAGGGCCCATGCTCAGCACGGCAAACATCATAGGAATGTTGTCCACCATGGCTGAGAAGATGCCCACCAAGGTATTGGCCATATCTGGGCCAAGATCGACATAGAAGTAACCAGACAATTTGCCTAGATAACCAATAAATGCCAGACCGCCGACGCTCATGATGACGCCGTAGAAGAACAGCAAGGTGTCCCACTCTGCACGTGCAATTTTATTGAATACATCAAAAGGCACGACTTCACCTAGGTTTGCCTCGTCGCGCTCACCCGGCGCCCAAGCAAATTTTTGCTCACGCTTACGCAAGTAGAAGCCGAAGAACTTGAGATAAGCCAAGCCAGTCATCATGCCGATTGCCGGCGGTAGGTGAAGGAAGGTGTGGAAGCTAATCGCCGTTACCACGGTTAACAAGAACAAAAATACGCCGCGTTTGGCGCCCTTCTTCATGTTGATTTTTTCACTCGTCGCCTCTGGGACGCCACTCGGTACGGCTAGGAACATCAACACACCGGGAATGATGTAATTCACAACCGATGGGAAGAACAACGTAAAGAACTCAAAGAACTCGATACGGCCACTCTGCCAAACCATTAGGGTTGTGATATCGCCAAATGGACTAAAGGCACCACCGGCATTTGCGGCAACAACGATGTTTACGCAGCTCACCGCCACAAACTTACGACTGTCTTTACCTAGCACCAACACAATGGCGCACATAATCAATGCGGTTGTAAGGTTGTCGGCAATTGCAGATAAGAAGAACGAAATCCAGCCTGTCAGCCAGAACATGGTGCGATAACTGTAACCGCGAGATGTTAGTGCAATACGAATGGCGTCAAACACGCCGCGCTCTTGCATGGTGTTGATGTAGGCCATAGCCACCAACAAGAACAAAAATAGCTCCGCATATTCAAGCAAGTTATGACGTAAATAGACTTCAGCTGAATCTGGAATACCGTTAGCAACATACACTCCGGCAATCATTGCCCAGATAATGCCTGCTGCCAGTGTGACTGGCTTAGATTTGCGCAAGTGGATGGTATCTTCCAAAACCACAACGATCATGGCTACAACAAAAACGGCAATACTGGCAAAACCCACCCAGTGCCCGGTTAGGTCCAGCGTGGTGATCTCTGACAAAGTCATATTACGCCTCAAATATAGCTTTACACCGAGTTCAGCAGGACTCAGTGAAAAGAAAGTGTTAGAAATTTAAATCAGGCGCTATAAATTTGGCTTTTAGCCAGATAAAATGCGCCGCCTAAGCGATTGAACGTTAAGCAAAACGGCGCGCATTTTACCGGAAAACTGCTGGCGATATTGGTGCAATGCACCAAAATTGTGAACCTTTTTTGTTGGTCAACAAGCGGCGATACTAATAGTATTATTTTAATTAATCACTATACTGATTATTCAATTGCTTGATGTGCGGCATGGAAAGCCGCATAACGAGAGAAAGCCCTTCCCTATTTAGGCTTTCAATTTGTACAGACAGATATCATGGAGTCACATGTGACCAACTCAGCAAACGCCCCCGCGCCATTGGTCGACACGATTGCTCATTACATTTCAGAGCTCATTCTGAACGGCGAACTTCCCCCAGGTGCGCGCGTAAATGAAGCAGAAATGGCAGAGCGCTTTGGTGTAAGCCGCGGCCCCGTTCGCGAAGCCATTGCCATCCTTAGTTCAGGATTTATTGTTGACGTTTACCCACGCCGAGGCGCATTTGTTGCCGATATGGACGGCGAAACGGTCAAACAATTGTGTGAATACGCTGCTTACCAGTTCGCCAACCTAACTCGCGAACTACAACGCAACATTCACAACCCAGCCCAGCTAGACGTTTTTAATCCACTCGTGGAAAAAGTAAACAGCTTAGCGGCAGACGACGATACCAACGTTAAGAAATTCCAAGACGCATGCCTTGCTATCGAAACCCAAGCTTGCGACATGATTCAAAACCGCTTTTTGCTAGAAGCCCTTTCACAAATGGGCCTAGCTGTTCGTCGCGTTGAAGCCCTTGCGTTTGAAGAGCCTGCTGCAATCACCAAGCATGCCGAGTTCCTGACCAATACAGTAGAGGCCGTTCGCAACGGCACGCTAGACGCTAACGTTGATAAGTACTTCCGCAGCCACTACGAAGAAATGTGGAAGCAGTTAGTACGCCAAGGCAAAATCAGCTAAAGCAACTACGCCGAAGATGCCAGAAGGCCGCCTGGGAATCCCACGCGGCCTTTTTTGTATCATTCTTACCGTTTCCACAGCAGTCCCGTACAGCGCGCACTACAATAGCCTAATGCCCTCTCCTTCCGACCACACTTCTACCAGTGATTTCGGCCATCTTATGTGGCTATATGAAAGAAACTACCAGCTGGCAAAGAACTTACTCGGAGCCATTGCTACAGAAACCCTAGAGGCTGAAATACAAAGCAAGCAAGACCAACTACCTTTGGCTATCTCGCTAATAGACAGACAAGCACACACCGAAACCTGGCATCTGACGTATTGGTTTCACGATGGCAAAGAAGACGTGGCCGACCCAGATATCGAGCTACGCCTGTACCACGACACCAAACAGGCTGAATGCTGGCGTGTCGGGCAACATAACCACTTAGATCTCCTGAAAGCGTTTAATACTGACGCAACCGATGCGCTAGAGCGCAAGTGGCAAAGAAACATGATGCTACACAAGTGGCTACAGTACCTGCTTCACCATTAACCCCGCCCCTTTGCAGCAACCACATGACGCTCAGCCTTTCTGACCTATTAACGGCATACAAACTTACGCTCAAGCCGATAAGAGAAGGCAACCCCATTCCTGCCAGTTTCTGGGGCGAGTCTGAGGCCGGGATCATCGGTAATAGTGTGTATCAGCGCCCCGACACACCCCTGCACTCTGTTCTTCATGAAAGCTGCCATTACATTTGCATGGATAGCCAAAGACGTTACGCCTTAGATACTGATGCTGGTGGTACGTATGAGGAAGAAAACGCTGTTTGCTACTTACAAATCTTGCTCGCAGGCTTAATCGAAGGTTATTCCTCTACCCAAATGTGCAAAGACATGGATGACTGGGGTTACACATTCCGCCTAGGTAGCGCCCAAGCTTGGTTTGAAGCTGACGCGGACGATGCGAAAGCGTTCTTAGAACTCCATAACCTCGTCGGTCCAAACAACATTGTCTGTGTTGGAAAGCTTAGAAGTTAAGTATTGAAGCACTAACTCTGTTGTAAACAATTATCCCAAATAAAACTATTTTAAAA
>JAPPPA010000108.1 GCA_028817755.1 Gammaproteobacteria bacterium
GACAACAATACTTCTAAATGCTTATGCTCGTCACCAATCGCGCAGATTTCCTGCCCGTATAAGCGGAACCGGTCATTCTCTAGCGCATCTTCAAGGCGGCCTAACCAGTCCAGCTGGGCCTCGTAGTTTCTAGCGAACTCAGCATCTTGGGCATATTCATACAATTGCCTACCGCCACTATTTTTTGCCACATAACACGCAATATCGGCTTGCTTAAAGGCGGTATCGACGTCCTTATGGTCTCGAGTCAGCGCGACGAAACCGACGCTGGCGCCAATGCGAAAACTTTTGTCACCACTTACAAAACCCATCTGGCCAATTTTTTGCACAATTTCTCGGGCTTTAGCAATTAAGTCCGACGACTCTTTAGCTGAGAGCAAAAAGGCAAACTCATCGCCACCGATCCGTGCCGCAAATTCTCCTTCGGCCATATTGCGCTCCAACAACATCGCGGCCTGCTGCAATAAGCGATCCCCTTCTGGGTGACCGCAGCTATCGTTGACCACCTTGATCTGGTCCAAGTCGACGTAGCAAAGCGCATAAGAGCCTGCACCGACGGACACACGGTCTAAAACATCCCGCAGACGACTGCCAAACCCGTCTCTATTCAAAATGCCTGTTAGTTGGTCTGTCGTCGCCCGCAGCTCTAACTCCCGCTGCATGGCAATACGCTCAGTAATATCTCTAAACGCCACCACCAAACCACCCGCTTGGCGGCCTTCAGAGATTAAATTGGCACTAAAACCGAAATTACGACGAAGGTGACGACCATTACGCTCAACCATAATGACGCCCTGTTGTTCACTGTACTTAGCGTCAACCTCGTCTTCGTCACTCAGGCCTTCTTCTGCACGCACCCAAATACCTTCTGCGCGTCTCAAGAAAGGCATGACATCGAGCAAACTTTTCCCCATCAAACTCTCGGCTAGCTGACCGAGCATTTCTGCCCCTTGAGGGTTGATATATGAGATTTCTAGTTGCGGGTTGCTAGACACAACCCCATCGGCCACCGAACCCAGTGTGGCTTCAGCTTCACTACGAGCCGCTTGATTCTCTTCATGCTCTTCGCCCAAGGCCTGCAGCAAGCGTTTAGATTCCTGAGCGGCCCCAAGATACCGCAGCAACTGTGCCCGCAGTGTTCGCGCCAATAGCACCATGCCAACAATGGCCACCACCAATATCACAGTGATTTGCGTACGGGCTAGAGGTGACAATAGCGACGCCACCAAGTGCGCAGCAACCGGGGGGCATGCCACGCGCACATAGCCATACCGAACAGGGAAGCTAAAGACGCCCATCACCAAACAAAACACGAGCACCGTCATAAAGTGCTCGGTACGGGCTTGGACACTAAGGTGCTGTGCTAGCCAAAATGCAGGAATACACCAGAGCAAACCTAAACCGAGCTGCCAAGCCTTAACGACATTGATACGGCGACGCCAATCTGCCTCACTTAATAACTCGTCTTTATTTTTGCCTAGCCAAAACATAAACCACCCGCTGTGTGCGCTAAGCAACGCTGGCCACAGGTAACCCCACAGCCCAGGCGGACATGTCATCACCCCAAATAGCGAGGCAATAGCTGGCAAAAACTGCAGAAACGCAGTCAGAAAAAAGACACGAGTAAGAATTGACCAAGCATGACGCTGCATGGCCAGACCGCTATAGTTCAAGCGTTTTTTAAGCAAGCCGCGCAACCACGCAAAGCGTGGTGCTGACTCTTTAATTTCAGGATGGCCAGCACTACTCATCAGCACTGGCCTCCTGATTATATCCCCCAGGTAGCATGATCGCTCCCGCACTTACCCCATCAGTTTGGCTATATCAAAATAGCCATATAACAAAAACATACCGCCTGTTTAATTTGGTGGCAAGCAAATGGGGTAATTCAATTAGTTAAGCGCGCAGTAATGGCTGCTGCTCTATCGCAAGTGTTTGTTTACTAATGATTTCTTTAAGGGGACGGCGTTTAGACAAAAACATGCCTTGGCCATATGTCACTCCGATAGCTCGAAGTTCGCGCAAGACATCGGCGTTTTCCACACACTCGGCGACGGTTTTCAGGCCCATCGTATGACCAACCCGATGAATACCTTCAACAATGGCGTGATCGGTTTCCTTGTGCAGCATCTCACGCACAAACTCACCATCGATTTTAAGCAGATCGACCGGCAATGATTTTAGATAACTAAAGCTACTAAAGCCGGTGCCGAAATCATCAAGCGCAAGCTGGCATCCTAATTCTTTCAACGCCATTAAGAACCGCTGCGCATCTGCCATATTTTGTAAGGCTGCGGTTTCCGTAATTTCGAAGCAAATTAAACTTGGCTCAATGTTGTAACGATGAAAAAGCTTGCGGATTTCGTTCAAGGCCGCTTCCGAACCAATAGTGTGGCCAGACAAATTAATCGCGATACGGTAATTCGAAGCTAATAACTGCTCTTGCAAAGGCCCGATATGTTTAAACACGGCCTCCATCACATAGTGATCTATTGATGGCATCAAGCCATATCGCTCAGCAGCAGGAATAAATTCAACGGGAGAAACAAGCGTGCCGTCGACGTCTCTCAAACTAATGAGCACTTCTAAGTGATAACCGGTGCGGTCGGACAAGTCCCAAATTTGTTGGGCGAAAATCAAAATGCGCTGTTCGTTCAACGCGGATTGCAGGCGGCTGACCCAATTCATATCGGTAAACTGGCGACCACTATCAACGTTGTCTTCGGTCCACATGTGCACACCATTGCGACCTTGGTCTTTTACCACGTAGCAGGCGGCATCAGCGCGCCCCATCAGGGTCTCGACGCTATCAACTTTCTTATCAAACATGGCCACACCAAAGCTGGCACTGACTGGGTATTGACGTGTTTCCCAGCTGAAGTTAATCGCGTTTACGGCATCGCATACTTGCTGACAGCGGCGGCGAGCATCGGTCACCATGCAGTCACCCAGTAAAAGAGCGAATTCATCGCCACCCAAGCGCGCCACGATATCGCCTTCTCTGACAGAATTTCTCAACGTGTCTGCGATTTTTTTCAGCAGTGCATCGCCTGCGTGGTGGCCCGCGGTGTCATTCACAATTTTGAATTGATCGAGATCCACAAATGCAAGCGCGTGACTCCCGCCCGTACGCTTAATACGGGCCGCTAAAGCCTGTAGACGTTCCTCAAACGCTGCACGGTTCATTGCCCCTGTTAGGGCATCGGTATAAGCACGTTGGCGAAGCTGCTGCTCAAGCTGTCTACGTTGAGTTACGTTTCTCAACACCAGCACATAACCTTGGGCTAACGCTTTTTGCTGCAATAACTCCTGATTAAGCTCTGGAGTCAAATCAGGCACAGCATCTGCGGCTTGTAACTCATGAACCGAAACCTCGAAGTAGCTGGTGGCCTGCCCCAAAAGCGTAACGATTTGCATTTGATTGACAGGAACAGCACTCCACAAAAAGTCCCGTTCGCCATATTCGTCTTTAAACGGCAGCGCCAAACGCATATCCATGCCAATCAAGCCCGAGGTATCTGATAACGCCTTTGCCGCATCATTCGCATAAAGCACTTTGCCGCTTTCATCGAGCGTGAGCACCGCGTCTCGAATTGAACTGAGGGAGGTTTCTAAGGTTTGTCGTTGCGTGGCAATTGCAACCGCTTCTTTGTGCCGTGCATTGACGTCACGCGATACGGTTACTGTACGAATACCGGAACGGGCTTTCTTGGGTAAGCGGCGCTCAAACACCTCTAACCAAATGTAATGCCCCTGCTTATGCCGCATGCGAAACTCGCCTAGATGCCGCCGGCCCCCTTTACGGAGGCCATGACGGCGCGCATGCAATACCCGCTCCTTATCGTCTGGATGCACATAACTTGTTGGCGGAGTACGCAACATATCGTCTGGGCTATATCCCAGAATCTCTGTAACCACCTCGTTAACATAAAGATAGTCACCATTGCTGGCATGCATAGCGATAATGTCAGTGCTATTTTCAGCTAAGAGCTCTACCCGGTCTTGAGCTGGCTAAAGGGTTTTTGCAAGTAGCTTTTCACTGTGCGTTTTATCGCGCAGTTCCAAACGCGCAATCTCGCGCTGATAATCTAGCCGTATATAGCGCTTAACAATTTCTCGTACAAACAAACTAAACCGAATCAGCACCAGCCCCATCACAACCAAAACGGCGCCCAATAACGCCAGTTCTATACTTTTTAGAACGGCGGCTAAAACAAAAACAGCAATTGCCATTGGCAATGCAGTAGCGAGTAAAGAACCGTTAATAAGATTAATCAGGGCTAAAACCAGCACAACCAGCGCATAGATAGAGCCAACGATCACAAATAGCGACCTAGAATTCGGCTCTAGATACAAGCTCACTAACGGCCATATCCAAAGACAACCGATGAAAAAACGATAGCAAAGGTATTCGCGATACCAACGCTGGAGGGGCCAACCCGCATCCGGGGCTTTCAGGCGACGACGCAATACCAGGTAATAACCAACACTGGTTACCGAGAGCACCCCCCACCACATCAAATGGTTGGCTAATGGCGTATACAAACTCAGCATAAACGCCATAAAAATCGAAGACAGCTGCATCAAGGCTTCTGCACCGACCAATACAGAATTGGCTCGATACAGCGATGCCTTCATCCAATGGCTGTATTCGGGTGCTTGCATGTTGTCTCTGGCAGTACTGAGCGAGAACTCAGATTTAACCTAAATGTTGGGCATGGAGCGCCTGTAACCAAGGCACGGTAACAAAACCTTCTGGCGGCAAGGTTGCCTCCCAGTCCCCGTCCTGAAGCTCACAAGGTTTCTCAGCTTCACCTAAGTTATCTAATACAAGCTTGGCGCCGGAAAAGTCTTCACCGCTGGTGTAATCAGAGACCGTAACCACAGTAGGAACGCCAACCGTGCGTGCCGCTTTTAAGCCTACATAGGAATCTTCGAACGCTAGGCACTCTTCTGCTTCCAACCCTAGCCGTTGTAAGGCAATTTCATAGGCATCAGGCGCTGGCTTTTTATTTTTTAAATCACGGCCGCAAACAACTACATCAAAAACTTCTTCTGGCGGGCGCTGGAAAAACTGTTTGGTTAGGGCCGTTAAGCTAGTAATACTGCAGTTGGTAGCTACGGCCAGCTTTAAGCCTGCCTCCCAACTTTCTTGACTAAGAATACGCGCAATACCAGGGCGAATTTTCACATCGCCCATCCCCACTCGCTGCTTGAAGTAGCGAGCTTTGGTCTCGTGAATATCACCAATCAGTTCTGCTCGGCCCCGAGTGCTTTCGTTACGGTAATAACGAATATAGGCTTCTAAACGCTCTCGGCCGCCACCTACCGCTAGTAGGTCGCCGTATAAGGACTCATCCCAATACCAATCTAGCCCTAAGTCATAGAACGCATCATTGAACGCCATACGGTGACCAAAGCGTTCTGTTTCCGCAAAGGTGCCATCCACATCAAAAATTAAGGCCTTTAAGGTCATGCGCTGTACTTATAGTTTGCCGCTTGTAGTTTGTTAGGGAAGCTCTGAGTGAATAGGAAATGTCTCTGCGGATCTTCTCGCGTGAGTTGGCAAGGCGCAAGCCGCCGCCGAATGCTTATTGCCTTCGCTAGGCTTG
>JAPPPA010000131.1:0-1237 GCA_028817755.1 Gammaproteobacteria bacterium
GGTGAAGTGATTCGGGTGACGCCACAAGCAAACCGCTGTGGGGGCGACTCGTTGTTCCAGCGCTCTGTGGTGAAGGCGGTAGAAGACGCGTCACCTTTACCCGCGCCGCCGAATCCCGATGTGTTTGATCGCGAAATTGAATTCCTATTTAGGCCGCAGTAGCGCGGCTGAAACGAAGTAACAAAACTATGAAACAGTTAGTTCGAATTGTCTCTTTTATGTGGCTTGCTGCGCTTGCAACGTCGGCCCATGGCGTATTGAAAGTAGAAATTACGCAGGGCGCTGTCGGTGCATTGCCGATTGCCGTGGTGCCGTTTGAATTAAAGGACGGCGCCTCTACCGGCGACAACGACACCGCGCAAATTATTGAAACTGATTTGCAGCTTACGGGGCGCTTTAAAGCCTTGGGTCGCGGCAGTATGTTAGAAAAGCCGGGCAGCTCAGAGGGCGTTGATTACCAAAATTGGCGCATCCTTAATATGGACTTCCTTGTGGTGGGTAATATCAAACCATCTGGCAATGGTGGTTATATCTACCAGTTCGAATTATTAGATGTGTTCAAACAAGAGCGCTTAGCGGCTTACAACATTCCCGTTGCAGCAGGCCAAGAGCGTGCTGGCGCGCATTACATCAGTGATTTGATCTACGAAAAAATTCTCGGCGAACGCGGTGCTTTTAATACCAATATCGCCTATGTCTCCGTTAATCAGATTGATGGCGGTTTGCAGTACATTCTGAATGTGGCTGATATTGATGGCGCCAACCCGCGCCCAGTCACCCGTTCTACTGAGCCGCTGATGTCACCCAGTTGGTCGCCAGACGGCCAGCAATTGGCTTATGTGAGTTTTGAAAAAGGCCGTTCTGCCATTTATGTGCAGGACTTGCGTACGGGCAAGCGCACCTTGGTATCGCGTGAAGAGGGCATTAACGGGGCGCCGGTATTTTCACCGGATGGTTCTCGTATTGCTTTAACCCTCTCGTCCGGTGGCAATATCGATATTTGGTTGCACCATATTGCGAGCGGCCGTAAACAGCGCCTCACTCGTAACCCCGGTATTGATACCGAGCCAGCATTTTCGCCTGATGGTAATACGTTGGCGTTTACCTCTAACCGGGGTGGCGGCGCGCAGATCTATCAGATGGATCTGAAAAACAACCGCATTCAGCGTTTAACGTTTGAAGGTAAAGAAAACTTACGTGCGCGTTATTCGCCCGATGGCAAAAAGCTTACGTTGGT
>JAPPPA010000131.1:1247-5569 GCA_028817755.1 Gammaproteobacteria bacterium
GAGCAAGCTAGTACTGACCGAGGGCGGTTTGGATGAGTCGCCAAGCTTCTCACCTAACGGCGCCATTATTGTTTATGCCACCCAACGTGGCCCGCGTGCAGAATTAGCGGCGGTATCGGTAGATGGACAAGTGCATCAACGTTTGAGTGACTCATTAGGTGATATTCGTGAACCTATTTGGTCACCTTTTGTAAAATAGACGGAGTGAAGTGCAAAAAGCACAGCAAGGGATAAGAAATGAAACACGTATTACGTAATGTATTGGTGGCTAGTTCTGTGGCGTTATTGGCTGCTTGTGGCGGCCAAGATGCGATTAACCCAGATGAAAACGGTGGTTTTGATCCAGCCGGTAGCAATGGCGCAAATGGTAATGGCGCCGAAGTCACGACGATTGATCGTGGCCCTGCTTGGCAAGTTGACCCGCTAAACCACCCAGACTCACCGCTACAGCAGCGCGTGATCTACTTTGGTTTTGATAATGCCAATTTGACCGAAGAAGGTCGCAAGCTTGTTGAGGCCCATGCGCAGTTTTTGGCATCCAATCCTAGCCAAGCTGTTGTGCTTGAAGGCCATGCCGATGAGCGCGGTACACGTGAGTACAACATTGCCTTAGGCCAGCAACGTGCTGAGTCTGTACGCCGCATGATGTTGTTGTTTGGTGTAACGCCAGCACAAATTCGCATCTTGAGTTATGGCGAAGAAAAGCCAGCGGTATTTGGTCATGACGAGCGTAGCTGGTCACTCAACCGCCGTGTAGAAATCCGCTACTAAGTAGCATTACTGGATTAGGTAAGAGAAATGCGTTTAGTTCGCTGCGTAGCGACTGCTACCTTGGTGTTATCAGCCGCCGCTTGTGTGCCGCTGAATGGCGAGCCAGGTCAAAAGAGCCCAACTGAAATTAAGTTAGACGAGCTGAATGCGCGTTTGGCAGACATGGAGCGCCGTGCGCAGGGCCAAAACCAGGTGAACCTGTTTACGGATTTGCAGGAGCTGCAAGCCCGTGAGCGTGAGTTGCGTGGCGAAATTGAACGTCTTAGTTTTGAGCTGCAACAACTTCGCGCGCAGCAAAAGAACTTGTATGTTGATCTAGATAGCCGCTTACAGGCGGTTGAGAGTGGCGGCGGCTCTGGTGCTTCTGCTGCAGCTGCGCCAGACAACGCCAAGTTGGCTTACGACAAAGCCTTCGAGTTGTTGAAAAAAGGCCGTTACGACCAGGCTAACGTCGGTTTTAGTCAGTTTTTGGCGAAGCACCCAGAACATGAACTAGCACCAAACGCGCAATACTGGCTAGGCGAGAGCCTTTATGTGGGACAGGCTTTTGATAAAGCCGCTGATGCTTTTGAAGGCGTTTTGGCTAAATACCCTGACAGCAAGAAGGCGCGCGATGCGATGTTGAAGCTAGGCTATACACGCTTGGCTCAAGGTCAGAAAGACGAAGCGCGTCGCCTGCTACAACAAGTAGTTACCGACTACGCTGGTACCACGCAGGCTAAGCTTGCACAGCAAAAACTGTCGAGCTTTTAGCTCGACAGCTCTTCTTTATGGCGCAAACGAAAGGGCGCTTGGCGGAACGCGCTGAGCACCTAAAAATCACCGAAGTTTTCTACTCCCTACAAGGCGAAGCCTTGCAGGTGGGCTTGCCGACCGTGTTTGTTCGTCTGACAGGTTGCCCGCTGCGCTGTGTGTATTGCGACACCACCTATTCATTTCATGGTGGCGACTGGCGTAGTTTTGATGAGTTAGTGGCTGAAATTCAGAGCCACGGCACACAACACGTTTGCGTTACCGGCGGTGAGCCGCTCGCACAGAAGAACTGTCCAGAGTTCTTGTCTCGCCTGCTAGATGAAGGCTTTTCGGTGTCCTTAGAAACTAGTGGCGCGATGGATATTTCAGTCACCGATGAGCGGGTAATTCGTGTGCTGGATTTAAAAACGCCCGATTCTGCTGAAAGTGATAAAAACCTCTGGACCAACTTGGCGCATTTAACGCCGCAAGATCAAATCAAAATTGTGGTTTGCTCGCGTGATGATTACGACTGGGCAAAACAGCTGGTACAAGAAAAAGCCTTGGCGGATATCTGTACGGTTATGTTTTCTCCTAGCCATGAGCAAGTGAGCCCAACTGAATTGGCAGAGTGGATTTTGGAAGATCGCCTGCCGGTAAGGTTACAAATGCAGCTGCATAAACTCTTATGGGGAAATAAGCCGGGTGTGTAGTTACGCTCTTAACAAGCGCGCTGTGGTGCTGCTTTCTGGCGGGCTAGATTCCGCTACGGCCTTAGCCATGGCCAAGGCGCAAGGCTATGCCTGTTACGCGCTCAGCGTGTCTTATGGGCAGCGTCATATCGCCGAGTTGAATGCGGCTAAGCGTGTAGCTGATGCGCAAGGCGCTATCGAACATCGCGTTGTAGATGTTGATATGAGAGCTATTGGTGGTTCGGCACTGACTGATGATATCGATGTGCCGGAAAGCGAAGGTGATGCACCGGTTGAAGAGGGTATTCCTGTTACTTACGTGCCCGCGCGCAACACCATTATGTTGAGTGTGGCGCTGGGCTGGGCCGAGGTGCTCGGCGCGCAAGCGATATTTGCGGGCGTAAATGCAGTTGATTACTCCGGCTACCCAGATTGCCGACCTGAATATATTGCGGCTTTTCAGGCGATGGCTAACCTAGCCACTAAGGCCGGTGTTGAAGGCGACACCATTGCGGTAGAAACGCCGCTGATTGATCTGAGTAAAGGCGACATTATTCGTCAGGGCATTGAATTGGGGGTGGATTACAGCCAAACCGTGTCTTGCTATCAAGCCGATGAAAACGGCTACGCCTGTGGTCGTTGCGACTCATGTCGTATTCGGAAGGCCGGCTTTGAAGAGGCGGGTGTGGCTGATCCAACAAATTATGTTGCAGCGCATTAAAAAAATGCTTGAGTTTTGCGAATAAATTCGTAGAATTCGCGCCTCGCTAGCAACGTATTTACCAACAACGTTGCACACAAAATAGCGTTTGGGTCGTTAGCTCAGTTGGTAGAGCAGTTGGCTTTTAACCAATTGGTCGTAGGTTCGAATCCTACACGACCCACCATCTAATAAGGGTTTCCGGCCTTCGGGCCGGAGAGCTTATCCCACAGAATGTGGTTTATCCCACAACATTAATCAGCTCTCTCCGCTTTTCGTCTATATACGCGTTCTGTTTCTGTGGCGCTGACGTGCCCCATACGCTTGCGGGCTTGTTCGCTGTCTTCGCTGTCGCTGGCTACTTTTGCTCGTAGGTCGTGTTCAGTAAACCTTTCTTCTAACTCGGTTTCTGTCAGCGCCTTTTTCATAAAACGTTGCCATATGCTATCGAAGCCAGAGGTCATTCCCTCATCGTCAATGTACGGCTTGCCGTCTCTTGTGCAGAACAAAAGATTGAAGTGCGTGCGACGTTTTGGTCGAACCTTAAGGCATAAGTCCCACGCGGTTTTTCTTTCTGGCGTCAGCGTATATAAAGTTTTTTTGCCTGTTTTAGTATTGATTGCATGTAAGCCATCTGGGGTTAAATCAGAAAGCTTTATGCGGAGCATGTCGCCTTTGCGCAAGCCTAGGGCGAGCTTGAGCTGGATATAGGCGTGTAGGAAAGGGGAAGCTACCTTAAGCGCTTCCGCGACTTCTGTGTCGCTCACATACCTGTCTCGTGGCGGGGTGCTGTATTTGTAATTCAACCCCCTCATCGGGTGCGCTTCGTTCTTTATAACTCCCCACTCAATCGCTTTGCTAAATAAATGGCTTAAAACTTCTAAGTCTCTGTTGGCGCTAGTGCGTGTGTCCTTTAGCTTGTCTCGGTATTGAAAGACAAAAGTAGTCTCAAAGTTTATCGGCTGAATATCGCCAAAAACGCTGTAAAGCCTCTTTAAGCTAATAATGTTGCTTGCTTGAGTCTTGGGGTGCTTCAGAGGTATTACCTCTGTGCGATAACGAGTCATTAGATCGCCCATTGTTACAATGGGACTAATTGGTCCTACAAGCTCACGCATGACGCGCGCATACTCAAGGGCCGCTTCATGCTGAGTTTTGCCTAACTTATATTCTCTTTTTCCGTTGAATACGCTATCAACGATGCTTTGGTCCACCCAGCGAGGCACGCGATAACGATATGCACCGCACTTCCAGCGGACTCCTTGCGCAAATGACTTCATTAGACTGCTCCCCAGTTCGGCGTTGCCTGCTTTTTACTTCCACCAATAAATGTCCCAGCTGAGACAACTGGTTTGCCGTCTGGTCTAGTGATGAAAGGAATATGCATTAAATCTAACGCACGACGTTGTGCTGACGCAGAACTCTTG
>JAPPPA010000001.1 GCA_028817755.1 Gammaproteobacteria bacterium
GATACACATTGCGTGCATCGGCAACAGGTGCCAGCAGTACTAAAAACAGGAGCAAGAAACGTATCGCTTTCATAGCGCTCAGCATAGCGCAGCGCCTTGCCTAACCCAAGTAAGCAGATAAATAGTTTTGAATTGTGTAATTTTTAGTCTATATTTAACTGGTCATACCAGTTGACCAGTTAATCTTTATGTTCGAAAACATTACTAAACAATCTATTTCAGACACGGTGTTCGACCAGCTCACCGCCAAAATATTAGATGGCGATATTGATGCTGGTGAGGCATTGCCAAGCGAGCGCCAACTCTGCGAGTTATTAGGCGTAAACCGCGGCGCCGTGCGCGAAGCCCTAAAGCGCCTACAACAAGCAGGCCTAGTAGAGGTACGCCACGGCGGCGCCACCACCGTGCTCGATTATTTAGATAACGGCGGCTTAGAACTATTGCCGCAGCTCATGATTACTCCGGAGGGAAAAATGCGATTAGAAGTAGCCCGTAGCATCGTTGGTATGCGCCAAAGCATGGCGCCGGATATTGCTAAAGCCTGTGCCAGTAAACGTAAGGAGAAGCACCTTCAGCAGCTCCAATCGCTATTGGCGCAAATGCAAAACACCAACAATACCGACGAGCTACAAACACTCGCCTTTGCTTACTGGCGCGAGCTGGTTGCAGGCAGCGGCAATATCGCCTTTCGCCTCGCTTTTAATTCCATGCAAAAGGCCTACGACAAAATCTGGTCACTACTCGCCAACGTGCTTGAGCCAGAGCTACGCGATATCGCGAACCTAGAAAAGCTCACCCAAGCCATCGCAGAACAAAACCCAGAAGACGCACACCACTTCGCCACGCAATACCTGCTGAACGGCACCAACGCGATGAATGCGGTGTTAAACGCCTACGGCCAAAGCGAGATTAAGTAAGGAAATATTTTACGACCCGACCCTACCCGGAAAAGTCGCAGGCGACGGCCAGCAGCAACCCCGCCACAGCAGCCACCGCATTCGCGACCTTTTTCAAACACCCTAGCGCCATGATTCTAGGCGGCTTAGCAATAGCGGCAGTTATTTTTCGCAGTCAGCTGGGTGCGGTACAAACCACAGAATGGCTAGCCGCGTTGCTGATTTTTCTATTTTGGCCACTACTAGAATGGGCCATTCACGTCTTTATGCTGCACAGAAAGCCCAGCAAGTTATTCGGCCGCGAGGTCGACTTCTTGCTGCCGCAAACACACCGCTGGCACCACGCCGACCCGTGGAATCTGAAGTGGGTGTTTATCCCTCTACACGTTTACCCCATCGTTGCGCCTTTGATTTTGGGGTTGGTTTGGTTAATCAGTCCCAACCTCGCATTTGCCTGCACGGTATTAGCAACTTACTTCCTCTTCGCCCTGCATTACGAATGGGTGCACTACTTGGCTCACATCAACTGGTGCCCACCGCTTAAGTACTATCAACGCCGCGTACGCGAGCATCGCCTGCACCACTTCCGCAACGAGCAAAAATGGTGGGGAGTCTCAATGGGGCTTGGTGATAGACTGCTGGGAACGGCGCCTCATGCTTCTGATATAGAAGCCTCGCCACACACCCATAAAATTATAAGAACGTAGTAGATGAACAGCCTGAAGCCAACAATCTATGCCAATGAACCCGCCGCGCTACAACTAGATCCAGAGAAAGAATATTTCTGGTGCAGCTGTGGGCAATCTAAGAATCAGCCGTTTTGCGATGGCTCGCATCCTGAGGGTTTTGAGCCGGTGAATTTCAAACCTAAAGACGGCTACACCGTTTGGCTCTGTAACTGTAAATACACGCGGCGGCCGCCGTTTTGTGATGGCGCCCACAACAAGCTAGATAAGCTCGCCAAATAACGGCCATAAAAAAAGCCCGAGTAGCCAAGCTGCTCGGGCTTTTTGCTAACTATCCGCTTGCGTTAGATAGCTGACGAATCGGTCTCGCCTGTACGAATACGTACAACACTGTCGATAGACGATACAAAGATCTTACCGTCACCAACCTTGCCAGTATTGGCTACGCCAGCAATGGCTTCAATCGCCTCATCTGCTTGGTCGTCGTTAATCACAATCTCAAGCTTCACTTTAGGCAAGAAATCTACCGCGTACTCCGCGCCACGATATAGCTCGGTGTGGCCTTTTTGACGACCAAAGCCTTTAACTTCAGTCACGGTCATACCGGTTACGCCGATGTTGGCCAATGCCTCACGTGCGTCGTCTAGTTTGAAAGGTTTAATTACGGCGGTCACCATTTTCATGGGTGTGCTCCTCGGTTCTGTTTTTGTTTAATGGCAACGCCCATTAGGCATGCAACGTAGCCAGTCTAGCGCTGTAGTTTGTTAGGTCAAGCGACTGATGCCGATACTTTACTGACAGGCATAAAAAAGGCCGCTGCATTGCTGCAGCGGCCTCTTCAAACACGTGTGTGTTGACTAACTAACAGTACTAATTACTTGTTAGTGAATTCTGGGTAAGCCTCTTGGCCACACTCAGAAAGGTCAGCACCTTCGTATTCTTCTTCTTCGCTGATGCGAATGCCCATGATGGCTTTAAGAGCCAACCATACAACCAAGCTAGCGCCGAATACCCATGCAAAGATGGTAGCCGCACCAATCAACTGGCCGCTGATGCTAGAACCGTCGTTAGTTACTGGTACAAGTAGCAGACCTAGAAGACCTACAACACCGTGAACAGAGATAGCACCTACAGGGTCATCAATTTTCAGCTTATCAAGAGTGATGATGCTGAATACAACCAAAGCACCACCAGCAGCACCGAATAGGGTAGCTAGTAGCGGAGTAGGCGTTGAAGGCTCAGCAGTAATAGCAACAAGACCGGCTAGTGCACCGTTAAGCGCCATAGTTAGGTCAGCTTTGCCGAACAATACGCGAGCAAGCAATAGAGCAGCGATAAGGCCACCAGCCGCCGCAGCGTTAGTGTTCATGAATACAACCGCAACAGCGTTAGCGTTTTCTACAGAAGAAGTCGCTAGTACAGAACCGCCGTTAAAGCCGAACCAACCCAACCATAGGATGAAAGTACCTAGCGTAGCTAGTGGAAGGTTAGCACCAGGGATAGCGCGAACTTCGCCGTTAGGGCCGTATTTGCCTTTACGAGCGCCAAGAACCAATACGCCAGCTAGCGCAGCAGCTGCACCAGCCATGTGTACGATGCCTGAACCAGCAAAGTCAGAGAAACCTAGGTCGCCAAGAGTGTATAGGCCAAATACTGGCGCGCCGCCCCAAGTCCAAGAACCTTCTAGTGGGTAAATAACACCAGTCATTACCACTGCGAAAGCAAGGAAAGCCCAAAGCTTCATACGCTCAGCAACTGCACCAGAAACGATAGACATAGCAGTCGCTACGAATACAACCTGGAAGAAGAAGTCTGAAGAAGGAGCGTAAGTAGCAGGCTCTTCAGCACCAGTCACGCCATCACCAACGATGCCGTCTAGGAACCATACAAGCTCACCGCCGCCGTACATGATTGAGTAACCGCACACCAAGTACATGGTGCAAGAGATTGCGAATAGCGCAACGTTCTTAGTTAGGATCTCGGTAGTGTTCTTAGAACGAACAAGACCTGCTTCCAACATGGCGAAACCAGCCGCCATCCACATTACCAATGCGCCACACACCAAGAAATAAAAGGTGTCTAAGGCGTACTGAAGTTCGAAAATAGTGTTTTCCATTTTTAAAAACTCCTAAAAGAATTAAGAGAGCGCGCCTTAAACGGCTTCCGCACCCGTTTCGCCCGTACGAATACGGATAATTTGGTCTAGGGTAGACACAAAGATTTTGCCGTCACCGATTTTGCCGGTGTTAGAAGCGTTGGTGATTGCTTCGATAACCGCGTCAACACGGTCGTCGTCAATAGCAACGTCAAGCTTCACTTTAGGCAAGAAGTCCACTACGTATTCCGCACCGCGATATAGCTCGGTGTGGCCCTTCTGGCGACCGAAACCTTTAACTTCGGTAACAGTCATGCCGGTTACGCCGATTTCAGATAACGCTTCACGAACGTCGTCTAATTTGAACGGCTTGATTACTGCGCTAACCAATTTCATTTCAAAATCTCCAATTGAGTTGTCCTGTTTTGGTGTCCTCAAAAGAAGTTAAAGGACGCCACCGCAATAGGGCGCTGAGTACAAAGCAGAAAGCGTGCCAACTTATGCAAAAGCGCTAAAACAAAGCTAAAAAATGCACCAAACTGGCGCAGCTCGTTTAATTTCAAAATCGGCAAGCACCAAAACCAATGCATTGCATCATTTTGGTGCAATTTGATTTTTTAGGCGCGCAAACCAGCGGTATAACAACAAATGCGGTAACCTAGCCGCCTGCTTTAAACACACGCATTAGGAAGCCCCATGCTCGAACCCGGCGCTATCGACGACCTTGTAAACCGCCTTTCTGGCCTACTACCACCTCAGCTACAAGCGGTACGTGGCGAGCTAGAAACCAACATCAAACAAGTCCTACTCGCCCAACTTAAGAAAATGGACCTAGTCACACGTGAAGAATACGAAGTGCATGCCGAGCTACTAAAACGCACTCGCATGAAATTAGAAGCACTCGAAAAGCAATTGGCAGAATTAGAAGGCAACTAAACACCCGCCTTCCACGGGTAGCCCAATGAGCAACCCCATTACCCAACAACATTACCTTGGTTTGCCCGAGGCAATGTTTACTGCCACCGCACCAGCCGCGGCCCCGGCACCTAAATTACTCGCGCTCAATCAACGCCTACTTAAGCAATACCGCTTAAATAGCGACTGGTTTAGCAGCGCAGACGCCCTAGCCATATTTGGCGGCAATGCCGACTACCCAACTCAGCCACTCGCCATGGCCTATGCCGGCCACCAGTTTGGCGGCTATTCGCCACTACTCGGCGACGGCCGCGCACATATGCTCGGGCAGCTACAAACGGGCAACGGCAGCTGGCTAGACGTACAACTTAAAGGCTCTGGCGCCACACCCTACTCTCGCGGCGGTGACGGCAAAGCCACACTTAGCAGCGCGCTACGCGAGTATCTAATTTCCGAGGCCATGGCTGGGCTTGGCATTCCCACAACAAACAGCCTAGCCATTATTGGTACCGGCGAGTTCGTCATGCGCGAACAGCCGCAACCCGGCGGCATTGTTGTACGCACCGCCCAAAGCCATCTCCGCGTCGGCTCCTTCCAATATGCCGCCGCCAATTTAAAACGTGACGAACTACAAGAGCTGGCTGACTTTGCTATCCAGCATCACTTCCCAGAATTAGAAGACAGCGAAAACCCATACAGCGCCCTAATCGAAACCGTTGCCGCTCGCCAGGCCGCGCTAATTCCACAATGGATGCTGGTAGGCTTTATTCACGGTGTGATGAACACCGACAACATGTCCATCGTTGGCGAAACCATCGACTTCGGCCCCTGCGCCTTTATGGATGAGTTTATTCCCAGCAAAACCTTTAGCTCCATCGACCATCAAGGTCGCTACGCCTGGAACCAACAAGGCAGCATCGCCTACTGGAACATCGCTCGTTTTGCCGAAACGCTATTGCCTCTATTA
>JAPPPA010000211.1:0-469 GCA_028817755.1 Gammaproteobacteria bacterium
GGATAATCACAATAGCCTTTGGCACGAACAAGAGCCAATTCATCGGCGGGCCATTTTCAACGACGCTTTAAAAAGCAGTATCCAAGGCGATATCGCCCTGACAGAACACCGAATTTTCAAAGCACTCAATGCTCCCAAAACTACGCTCGCCACAGAATTAGGCAAAGCGGACATCTGCTGCATGGAGTGGCAACAACGCCAACTAGCGCGAGCTGAACATTTACCGTTGCAAACAGAAATCAGCGCTTACGGGTACTATTGGCGCAGGCTCAACAAAAAAGACCATATTAGTTAATGAGCGTTTCAGCACATGACACGGAGTACGACGTTTGCGTTATCGGCGCAGGCCTTAGCGGACTTACGGCCGCGCGCGAGCTTGCACGTGTCGGTAAACGTGTATTGGTATTAGAAGCCCGAGACCGCCTAGGCGGCATATGCTTTACCTTCCATACTAAAGAAGTTTATCCAA
>JAPPPA010000211.1:479-1296 GCA_028817755.1 Gammaproteobacteria bacterium
CCGTTGACGTGGGCGGCCAATGGGTTGGCCCCGGCCAGGAAAGGATCCTAGCGCTGCTCAAAGAACTCGGCATAGAAACTTATAAGCAGTTTAACGAAGGCGCGCATCTGCTAGAAATTGGTGGGCAACTCAAGCAATTTAAAGGCAGCATTCCTAAAATCGGCCCAGCCGCACTACTAGACCTACAACGCTGCATATGGAAAGTTGAACGGACCGCCGCTCAAATGAAAGCTAATGGCGGCGTTGCAGCCATTAGCAACGCGCAATATGACAACATCACACTTGCTGGCTGGTTGTACAAAAACACATTCAGCAAATCCACCTACAGCTTACTAAAGGCAGCCGTACACGCAGTATTTGCTGCGGAGCCAGAAGAACTTTCATTTCTATTCTTCCTGCAATACGTGTCATCTGCTGGTGGGTTAATGCCGCTCATCGAAACCGAAAATGGCGCCCAAGACAGTCGCGTTGCTGGTGGTATGGGAGCCGTAGCAGAAGCCTTAGCCGATCGCGCTATGCAACACGGCGCCAAAGTTGTGCGTAACGCTCCCGTCACCAAGGTGTTCGTTAAACAAGACCAAGTGCGTGTATTAACTAGCGACAACGTTTATGGCTGTCACCGCGTTATTGTGGCGATGTCTCCACGTGATGCAGACCGCATTCAATGGTCACCCAAACTCCCAACACCACGCCAGCGACTCATGAGCGATATGCCAATGGGGTCAGTGATCAAAACCGTCATTTTTTATACCAAACCATTCTGGCGAACCAAAGGGCTTTCTGGCGAAATGGTGACTGACCAAGCGCCGCTGCGCTT
>JAPPPA010000211.1:1306-4445 GCA_028817755.1 Gammaproteobacteria bacterium
ATAAGCCGCTATTTCGGCCCAGAAGCCGCTAACCCGAAGGAATATAATGAAAAAGATTGGTGCACCGATGAATGGACTACTGGCTGCTATACCGGCGTCATGCCGGCGGGCATGCTGAGCCAGTATCACAACAACTTACGCACACCCTGCAATAGCATTCATTGGGCCGGTACCGAAACCGCTACCGAATGGATGGGTTACTTTGACGGCGCTATACAAGCAGGTGAACGAGCAGCCGCAGAAGTCCTAGCCAAACTCTAATTGTCGCCTAATACAGGCTCTACTGCCGCCTGTACGGCGTCTACAACGGCCTGCATCAACACTGTACGTGGCGAAGTATTACGCCAAACCAAACGCATTGAGCGGCTTGGTTGACCCTGCAAAGGCTTCAACTGCAACTGCGTACTCAAATTAGCCCAAGGACCTTTAATCGCCAACTCCGGCAAGAGCGTTAAGCCTGCCCCTGCTGCGGTCATGTGCCGCAATGTTTCTAGGCTTGTAGCGCGAAACTCTTGGTGTTCACTCAATTCCGCACTATCGCAAACAGCTAAGGCTTGGTCTCTTAAGCAGTGCCCCTCTTCCAATAACAACAAAGGCTCGCTGGAAAGATTATCTAGCTTAATGTTGGACTGATTACCTAACGCATGATTTTGCGGTAAGGCTAGCCAGAAAGGCTCATCAAACAACGGTAACTCATCACAGCCATCCGGTGATTCTGTCGCCAAAATACAGGCATCCAACTCGCCTTTCGACAAACGCGTTTGTAATACCGAGGTTTGTGACTCTTCAATCACCCAGTTAACCCGGGGCAAAGCGGCCTCTAGCGGTTTCATGATAAGCGGTAATAAATAGGGCCCAGAAGTCGGAATCACACCGAGTCGAAAACGGCCTTGTAAGGGATCTTGGTGTTGCTTCGCCAATTCCACGAGGTTTTCCGCTTCGGCATCGATCGCCGCTGCGCGTTGTGCTATTAACTCGCCAACTTCGGTGAGGCGTACGTTTCTACGATTACGCTCTACCAATGGTACACCCAAGTATTGCTCTAACTTTTTAATCTGTGCTGACAGTGTTGGCTGAGTTACAAAGCAAGCTTCCGCCGCTTTGCCAAAATGTTTATAGCGGGCCAATGCGGCTAAATAACGTAGATCGCGGAGGTTCATTGGAACAGCACAGCCTATTAAAAAATTAGATTAAATAGATATTATAAAAATCAATGCCAATAAAAAAGCCGATAACGAAGTTACCGGCTTTTTTTGCACATGCGCCCAAGGCGTCAAGTGAAGAGTTGTTAGGCCTAGCCCAACTTCTCTTTGATACGTGCTTTCTTGCCGCGTAGTTCGCGCAAGTAGTAAAGCTTGGCACGACGTACATCACCACGACGCTTAACGGTAATGCTGTCTACCAATGGGCTGTAAGTTTGGAAGGTACGTTCCACACCAATGCCACTTGAGATTTTACGTACGGTGAACGCAGAGTTAAGGCCACGCTTACGCTTAGCAATAACTACACCTTCGTATGCCTGAAGACGCTCACGAGAGCCTTCTTTTACGCGTACTTGAACAACAACAGTGTCACCAGGACCAAATACAGGTACTTCTTTCTGCATTTGCTCTTGATTGATTTCGCGAATGATCGGATGCATTTCGCTTTCCTCTATGTACTGAACCAGAGGAACGCCAACGGTAAGTTATTTCTCTAACAAATCCGGACGACGTTCGTTCGTTCGTTTTAATGCCTGCTCATGGCGCCATGCTGCAATTGCGGCATGATCACCCGAGAGCAGGACCGGTGGCACTTCCCGCCCCTGCCATTCAGCAGGACGCGTGTAGTGCGGACAATCCAGTAGGCCGTTAGCAAAAGAGTCTTGCTCTGCTGACTCTTCATGCCCAAGAACGCCCGGCAATTGCCTAGCGACCGCGTCGGCTAAAACCAGCGCCGGTAATTCACCGCCGCTTAGCACGTAATCTCCAATCGAGACTTCCATGCTTACATGTTTTTCCAGCAAGCGTTCGTCTATGCCCTCATAGCGGCCACAAAGTAACGTCATTGCTGGTAAAGCCGATAATTCTTTTACCAACGCTTGGTCTAAGCGCCGCCCCTGAGGGCTAAGGTAAATAATGGGTGATTTCTCAACACCCTCTGCCTGTTGCGTTGACTGCATCTCTGTAATGCAATCATCCAATGGTTGCGCCAACATCAACATGCCGGGGCCACCACCAAAAGGCCTATCGTCTACCGTTCGATGTTTATTTGTTGTGTAGTCCCGAGGGTTCCAGTAGTGAGCGCTAATATCGCCCTTCTCTACCGCTCTACCAACAACGCCGGTATTAAACCCGGACGCCAACATCTCTGGAAACAAGCTAATAAAATCAACGCGCATCTACTAATCACCTAAACGGGGTTTAGAGATACTCCGGGTTCCAATCAACAAGAATGGTGCCGGCTTCAATATCAACTTGTTTCACAATTGGCCCGGTAACAAACGGAATCAATACCGCGTCTGCACCCTTGCCAATAATCATTACGTCATTAGCGCCTGTTTCCTGCATTTCAGTCACAGTGCCTAATGATTGCTCATCGGTCGTCATTACTTCCAAACCGATAAGTTGTGACCAGTACCAACCTTCATCAAGGTCTGGTAACTGATCAGCCTGAACGCCCAATTGCTTGCCAATTAACTCAGCAGCCTTATCGCGGTCATCCAGCCCCTCAAACTGCGCCACAATCGTGCGCCCCTGAGGTTTAATTGCTAAAACGTTTAAAGCCCGCCAATGGCCAGAGCGTTCCTCTAGCCAGAGCGGGTTATAGCTCGCAATATTTTCTTTAGGCTGCGTCCAAGAAAAAACTTTTACCCAGCCTTTTACGCCATGTACGCCAGAAATCTTTCCCACAATGATAGGTTTATCACTGTGTTTATCTGTCATCAGGCGCGGCCTTTACTGCCCTATTCGCTTAACTAAGCGGGGCAAGCGTTATGGCTTAAGCTTCTTCTGCAGGGGCAGCAGCTACTGCAGCAACCCAATCTTTGTGAAGCTTCTTAACGCGGTCAGAAGTTTGTGCACCTTGAGAAACCCAGTGATCAAAACGATCGCCTTTGATCTCAATGCGCTTTTCTGCGCCACGCGCCATTGGGTTGAAG
>JAPPPA010000211.1:4455-5534 GCA_028817755.1 Gammaproteobacteria bacterium
GGGTTGTAGTAACCCAAACGCTCAATAAAACGACCGTCGCGCGGGTTGCGCTTGTCAGCCGCTACAATGTGATAGAAAGGACGCTTCAAAGAGCCGCCACGAGCCAAACGAATGGTAACCATCGCTATTCAATACCTACGTAAAAATATGGCGCACTGCGCCGAAGGGCGCGTATTGTACGGAAAACCACTGAAAATAAAAGCTTTTAAGGGCGAAAAAGAAGTAGTAAAAACGCGCTTTAGCAAGCAAGCGACGCTAGATTTTTTAAACTAGTTGCTCTAGCACCAGCTTAACGCCAAACCACGCCAGAATAAGCGCCGCCCAGCCAACCAACACCCATGAGGCTGCGGTTTTGTCACGCCAGCCCCGCAAACGGCGTCCAGCTAGAACCACGGTGAGCAATATCCAAGCTAACACCGCGAAGAAAATCTTATGCGCCACATTCTGCTCAACGGCATCAGTAACGCTCGGCACACCACTCAAAATAGCCAATAACACAGCTACCCAAGCAAAATACGTGAGAAACACCCAGCTGGACTCATTGGCTTCTAATGAACCCGCGCCACTAAAGTCTCCCAAGCGGTGTTGTTTAATCTGTTTAGACAACCAAACTACCGAGAGGGCTTGTAAGGCCGCCAAAGTAAAGGCAGAGAATCCCAATACAGCGAGCACAACATGTAACGCGGCCGAGCCAGAGATTCCGGTGCTAGTTGTAGGTACAGACACCATAAACAACGGCAATAAAAAGGCCGCAGCCGCAGCATTTACCAGCACAAGCGCAATTGGCATTGGTTTAAACAGCGCCACTATTAAGGCCAGCGCCGCTGTAATCATGCCAGACCCTGCCATGCTCACAACCGCCCCATGCGCGCCCGCCAAATGCGTTTGCCAATACAACAGTCCAGCGCCCACCGCGCAAGCCGACAGTAATTGCACTGCCGTCGTAGGCAAGCCGGACTTTAACGCGCGAGCAGCTAACAACGCCGCCGCGACAAACAACAGTTCTGAAACCAACAGGGAAATCATGTCGTGAATAGTGGCATAGCAGCGTGAAAGCGCCAAGCCTTATCCACTATAAT
>JAPPPA010000041.1 GCA_028817755.1 Gammaproteobacteria bacterium
TGACAGCTATGTCTCGTTACGCCGTTGGTGAAGTTATCGAAGTTGAAGAAACCGACTAGCTAGCTGAAGTAGCTGCTGCTGCTCAGGTTTAAGTTTGGTTCTTGCTCTTTGAGCTAAACGAAAAAGCCAGCCATTGAGCTGGCTTTTTTGTGCCCGGATAAAAAGCATCTGGGTATAATTCCGCAACTTTTGCTTATACCTAATAGGTTCGACATGTCAGACGCAGCACCAGCTTACAAACGGGTTTTACTCAAACTAAGTGGTGAGGCGTTGATGGGGGACGGCGAATACGGCATTGAACCGGATGTGATTCATCGTCTCGCGGGTGAGATTAAAGAGCTGGCCGATGCCAATGTGCAGGTTGCCATTGTTTTAGGTGGCGGCAATATCTTCCGCGGTGCGGGGCTGGCACAAGGCGGTATGGATCGCGTGACTGGCGACCATATGGGTATGCTGGCTACCGTAATCAACGCGCTTGCATTGCAAGATGCGGTTGAGAAGCAAGGCCTGTATGCGCGTGTTATGTCTGCTGTGCGTATTAACCAAGTCTGTGAAGACTACATTCGTCGTCGCGCGGTGCGCCACTTGGAAAAAGGTCGCATTGTGATTTTTGCCGCAGGCACAGGTAACCCATTCTTTACCACCGATAGCGCAGCTAGCTTGCGAGCGGTTGAAATCAACGCCGACTTAATGCTGAAAGCTACCAAAGTAGATGGCGTTTATAGCGATGATCCAGTCAAGAACCCAGATGCCGAGCGTTATAGCTTCTTAACCTATGACGAAGTATTGGATCGTCGTTTGATGGTGATGGATCAGACCGCGGTTGTGTTGTGCCGCGACCATCGTATGCCTTTACGTGTATTTGATATGGGTATGCCGAAAGGCATGAAGAAAATTATTGTGGACGGTGACGAAGGTATCGGCACCCAAATTGGATTTGAAGACTAGGACTGACAAGATGATTGAAGATATTAAAAAAGACGCCGAAACACGTATGGGTAAAAGCGTTCAGTCACTCAAGTCTGAACTAGCCAAGATTCGTACTGGCCGCGCGCACCCTAGTTTGATTGAGCACATCAAAGTCGATTACTACGGCAGTGAAACACCGATTACTCAGGTAGCGAACGTTGCTGTAGAAGATGCGCGTACCTTGATGGTGACACCGTGGGAAAAAACCATGGTGCAGGCTGTTGAGAAAGCCATCATGATTTCTGATCTAGGCCTAAACCCGATGAGTGCGGGTGATGTGATTCGTATTCCAATGCCTGCCTTGACGGAAGAACGCCGTAAAGAATTCGTACGTATTGTTCGCCAAGAGGCGGAAAACGGCCGTGTAGCCGCGCGTAATATTCGTCGCGACGCCATCGCTGACATTAAAGAATTGGTTAAAGAAAAAGAAATTGGTGAAGACGACGGCCGTAAAGCGGAAGACGACGTTCAAAAAATCACCGATAAATACATCGCTGAAATGGATGATGTATTAGCGGCCAAAGAAAAAGAATTGATGGAAATCTAAACCGGTTCTTCTCGGCTTTTTCTATGAATACTGTTCCTAAGCATGTTGCCATCATCATGGATGGTAACGGTCGCTGGGCGAAACAACGCTTTATGCCGCGTTTGGCGGGGCACCGCGCTGGCCGCAAAGCCGCACGCGCCGCCGTCGAATTTGCTGCGCGCAACTCTGAAATTGACGTTTTAACGTTATTTGCCTTTAGTACTGAAAACTGGTCTCGTCCTGAAGATGAGGTGAGCGGTTTGATGGGGCTGTTTGGGAAAGCGTTATCGGAAGAAGTACCAGAGCTGAAGAAAAACGGTATTCGCATCCGTTTTGTAGGTGAGCTGTCGCGTTTCTCTGATGAGCTACAAACGCAAATGGCGGCCGCTGAAGAATTAACTCAAGACGGTACACATTTGTGTCTCCAGCTAGCATTGAATTATGGTGGTCGAGCTGACATTGCCCAAGCTGTTCGTCAATTAGCAGCATCCGCAGCCGCAGGTGAACTAGATCCGGCCCAAATTACCGAAGATCATATTGCTGCGCAGCTATACGGCGCTAGCGTGCCAGATCCCGATTTAATGATTCGTACCGGCGGTGAAAAGCGTATCAGTAACTTCTTACTTTGGGATTCGGCATATGCTGAGTTCTACTTTACTGATACTTTATGGCCTGACTTTAACAAGACCGCTTTCGAGGCGGCAGTAAATTGGTTTGCGGGCCGTCAGCGCCGCTTTGGCAAAACAGGCGAGCAAGTATCAAAGCCGACCTAAGGGAAAACTTAGGTACAATGCCGAAGCGCCGAAAAATAATACCTTAGGAGACGTTCTTTCCCATGTTGTGGCAACGCTTACTCACCATCTTGGTGCTGCTCCCTCCCGTTATTGCAGCCATTCTGTATTTGCCAACGGCTTGGCTTGGCTACATTGTTGCGGCGGTATGGGCTTTAGGTGCATGGGAATGGACGGCTTTCATGCAAAAAGAAAGCAGTCGTGCCAAAACCGCTTATGTTGTTTTGATTTTGTTGGCCTGCGTCGCCGTTGCGCATTTGGGTGAACAACTTCGTATTCCTGTACTTGTTGCGACCGCCTTGTGGTGGCTGCTGGCTGTACGCTGGGTATTGCGTTACCCCGAAGGCTTCGAGCCGATCACACCAGGCTGGCGTGGTAGAACGCCTTGGGTTGGCGTATTTGTATTAGTACCTTCAGCCTTAGTGTTGGTGGATATCCATGGCACTGCGAATGGCCCTGAGCGCATTTTGTTTTTGTTCCTGCTAGTTTGGGGCTCTGATGTTGGGGGTTACGTTGGTGGCCGTTTGTTCGGTAAAACCAAGTTGGCTCCGAAAGTTAGCCCGGGCAAAACCTGGGAAGGTGTCGCCGGTGGCGTCTTGTTTTCCGGCATTGTGGCAGCCGCGGGTGCTTACTGGTTTGAGCTGGGTGCGCAGTGGCCGATTTTTGTTGGTTTAGCGATGGCGGTAGTGGGTATGTCTATCGTTGGTGATTTAACGCAAAGCATGTTTAAACGCGCCGTTGCTATCAAAGACAGTGGCCAAATTTTCCCTGGGCATGGCGGTATTTTAGATCGCTTAGATTCAACGATGGCTGCAGCGCCTTTATGGTGGTTGGGCATGTTGTTGCTCAACCTCGCCTAGATACACATCGATGTCGGATTCTTCTCGCCGCGCCTTAGCGGTTCTTGGCGCAACAGGCAGTATTGGTCGCAGCACCTTAGATGTTGTAGCGCGCAACCCTGAGCGTTTTGACGTAGTCGCGTTAGCTGCGAACCGAGATGTTGACGGCTTATATAAACAAATACTGCAATTCAAACCGCGTTATGCGGTGATGGCTGATTCAGCGTCGGCTGCAGCACTTGAAGGTCAGCTTAAGTCTGCTGACATTCAAGTAGAAGTGTTAGCCGGCCCTCAAGCGCTGGTTGATATAGCGCAGCTTGATTCAGTGGATACCGTGATGGCCGCCATTGTTGGCGCTGCAGGGCTTCCTTCAGCGCTAGCTGCTGCGCAAGCGGGCAAGCGTCTGCTGCTGGCAAACAAAGAATCACTCGTGGTGGCGGGGCAGTTGTTGATGGACGCAGTGGTCGCGTCTGGCTGCGAATTACTACCAATTGATAGTGAGCATAATGCTGTTTTTCAATGCTGGCCCCATGGCGGTGCCTCGGCTAAGCAAGTCCGACGCATTCTATTAACGGCTTCAGGCGGCCCATTCCGGGAATGGACAGTGGAACAAATGGCTGCTGCCACGCCTGAGCAGGCGGTTGCGCATCCTAATTGGTCTATGGGGGCAAAGATCTCGGTAGATTCTGCTTCCATGATGAATAAGGGCCTCGAAGTTATTGAGGCTTGCTGGTTATTTAACTGCCAGCATCAGCAAGTTGATGTGGTGGTTCATCCCAAAAGCATCGTGCATTCAATGGTTGAATACATCGATGGCTCTGTTTTAGCCGAACTGGGTCATCCAGATATGCGTACGCCGATTGCTCATGCCATGGCATGGCCGGAGCGTGTAGAGTCTGGTGTTGGCTTATTTGATCTTACTCAGGCCGGTGCGCTGGAGTTTTTCCCGCCGGACGAAGTGCGATTCCCTTGCTTGCGTTTGGCACGTGAAGCGTCTGATGCTTGTGGTGCCGCGCCTGCGGCGTTAAATGCTGCAAATGAAATTGCAGTTGAACTGTTTTTGAATCGGAAAGTCGGATTTAGCAAGATCGCCGAGATTGTGGAGACCGTGCTTAACGCTAAGGCCTGGGCCACCGAGCAGCACGATAGCTTGGCGGCTTTACTTGAAGTGGATCGAGAAGCGCGCGCGCTTGCTACACAAACTGCAGAAAAGATTACGTTGTCTGTTTAATGTCTGTTTTATTGTCAGTATTAGGGTTTGTTGTTGCCATTGGTTTGTTGGTGGCCGTGCATGAATATGGTCACTTTCAGGTGGCACGCTGGTGCGGTGTAAAAGTACTTCGGTTCTCTGTTGGTTTTGGTAAACCGCTATGGACCAAAATTGGTAAAGATGGCGTTGAGTATCAGTTAGCTGCTATTCCATTAGGTGGCTACGTAAAAATGCTAGATGAGCGTGAGGGCGAAGTACCAGAGCACGAGCGCCATTTGGCTTTTAATCCCCAAAATGTTTGGACGCGTATAGCGGTAGTGGCGGCAGGGCCGTTGGCTAACTTTTTGTTTGCCATTTTTGCCTGGTGGTTGGTCTTTATTCTTGGTGTAACGGCAACGAAACCAGAATTAGGTGCTGTGCCTGCCAATAGCCCAGCGGCCGTGGCGGGCTTAGAAGCTGGTGATGTCGTCACACAGCTGAATGCTGAATCTATTTCTAGCTGGGAAGAACTCAGGCTCAAATTGATTGAAGAAGCGCTAACTAACGATAGCGTTAGCTTGACTGTTGAGCGCGATGGTACGGCTAAAACGGTGTCTATCCCGTTGCTTGGTACTCCAGAGCAAGTTGATATCGCCGCTGGGTTGCAGGGCTGGCTGCCGGTGTTGCCTGCGGCAATTGGAAATGTATTGGAAGACAGCGCGGCAAAAAGTGCTGGCCTGCAGGTGAATGACCAGATTGTCAGCGTTAATCAGCGCCCAGTAGAAAATTGGGCAGGTTTGGTGGATGAAATTAAAACCAAACCTGGGCAAATGCTTCGATTAGAAGTATTGCGAGATAATGTCATACAGGCCTTGGTGTTAGTCCCTGAGAACCGTGTTGTAAAAACTGTAGACGGTGAGCAACGCCAAGGGTTTGCGGGCATTGGCCCGTTAGTAACCGAGGAAGTGCGCGCGCAAATTCGTGAGCGACAGCTGCTGCTTAAGTATGGGCCGGTTGAGGCACTTGGCTTGGCCGTTGAGCGAACAGGCTCTTTGTCGTGGCTAACTTTGGGTATGTTTGGCAAAATGCTCACTGGTGGCGCATCGTTTGAGAATATCGGTGGCCCAGTACAGATTGCTGCAGGAGCGGGGGCGACATTAGCATTAGGCATTACAG
>JAPPPA010000329.1 GCA_028817755.1 Gammaproteobacteria bacterium
GTTTGTGGATCGTGTCCAAAGCGGAGTGCGTTGTAGGCGGTGAAGTGCGCTTGTCCACCGGGTGTTGAATGCGTGTGAGTCGCATTCATCATGATGTTTTCTTGGTTGTAGTGCGGGGCTAGCTCGGGGTCTGCGGCGATCAGGTCTAATACCGCTTTACGAACCGACTCGAACAGCATGCCGGTGTCGGTGATAGCTAAGACAACGCGTTTGTTATTGCAGGGTGAGTGAACAATAAACGTGCGTGCGTACTGGCGCATGTATATGCCAGCAGAGAAGTTTTCTGGGCTTTCATTGCCCATATGTATTTTGCCGCCTGCGGGGCCGGTAATATCGGTTTTAGCTGCCGCGAATTGGAAGGTGCCATTGCCATCGCAAGCCGGTACAGATTGCACGCCGCTAGCCGCAGCTGGTTGAGGAATGGTGGTAGGTGAGCTTGCTTGTAAGCCTTCGCCGTATTCCAACCAAGGGCTGTCGGCTACGCATGTGGCTTCTGCTGATAACGTGACGTTGTTAGGGCTATTTGCGCTTGGGCTATTGCTGCCGCAGGCGCTAAGCAATAGCACAATAAATAATGAGCCGAGTAGTCGGCCGTACGTAAAAGCGTACATAGTTGTCTCTCTGTTCTCACAGCTCTTGTGGCTGTATCAGTTAGAGAGATTGTAATAAAACTGCGGCGATTAGGTTGCGCGCTTTAGCCAAGCCTCTTCTTCGCCAGGTTCTGGAAGGATTTCGCCGCCTTCCATTCCCCAGCTGGCGGGGAAGCCGATCAGTTCTACCGCGACTTGTTCATTGCTGAGGCCAGCGGTGGCGGCAATGCCTTGCATTAGTGCATTGCGAAGCTTGTCTGTGAGTTCTGCGTTGCGATTACCGCCGCTACGTACATTGCCAGTGACAGATAGTTCGGCTTTGCCTTTAAGAGGGTGGTTGTCCATAAACAACACATTCACAAACTCCGGTGGTGCGCCGGTGGTTTCACAGTGAATGTCAGTAATCTTGTTGGCGATCTTTTGATTGGTGTCTTTGTTTGAAGCTGAACGTGAGGCAAGTGTGTAAACAGGCATAGGGACGTCTCCAATTAAAGGTCGGGCGAAAAGCGCAACGGCGTGTTGTTTAGTTTTGAGTGTAGTAGGTTCTTGGCAACGTGCAGCCCAAACTTAATGCGACCTACAAAAGACAGGCGGCGTAGAGTGCTGTCGGCAATAATTTTGAACTGGTCTGCGTCAACCAATGCGAGCATTAAGCTATCTAAATGTTGCCCAGTGATCTGTGACCATTCGCGTGCTAACTCTGTGAGATAGGCAACGCGTTTTTCTTGCGGAAAGCCGTTTTCGCACTCAGCGCTAACAATAGAAGTTTGTGACGGTGCGTAGTTGGTATAAGCCTGCCCGGCCGCTAGTTCACTCCAAACAACCATGAGCTTTTCTGAGCTAACGTGTTGGCGATAGGTGTTTCGAATCAGTGCCTCCAACTCCGCCAGCTGTATGTCGCTGAACTGTTGTGCCTGAATCATGACAAGGGCTTTTCTCATGCGTTTACTCCAGAAAGGTTTGCAAAGGTGTCTTGTACCCATTGAGTTGCCTTATGGGTTTCACTATCGACCTCAGGGCTTTGGGCAAACACCAAATAACAGGCTTGCTCTAGAGGCAAAGGTGGCGCCCCGAACGTTTGTAGCTTGCCGCTGTTGATACGTGGTTGTGTAAGCGGAAGTAGGCCCAGCGCGATACCCATGCCGTTCTCTGTTGCGCTAAGAGCCGCGTGGTAGTTCTCAAAATACAGTTGCTTATTTTTTGCCAAGCTGATGCCGAGTTGTTGCTCGGCTATCTCCCAGTCATTTACGTTGGTACGCGCGTGTATCAGGGTTGCTTTTTTTAGTGCCCGCAGTGAAGTGATCGGCTGTGAGGCGAGTAGAGATGGTGCGGCCAAGCCACATACGCTGAGAGATGACAGTCGCTCACAATGAAGCCCTGACCATTGTCCATCGCCTAGGCGAATGGCGATATCAACCGCTTCAGTTTCAAAGTCGGCAAGTTTGTCGGTGGTTTCAATACGTAGATCAATGTCTGGATGCTTTTCATGAAATTCAGGCAGCGCTGGCAGCAAAATATCAAAAGCAATTTGTGCAGTAGTGGATAGCCGCACGGTTGGGTTAGCTTGCGCAGCTAGCCAGCGTTGATGACCGTTTTTGAAGCGGTTAAGGGTTTTGCTGGCTACCTCGTAGTAGCTCGTTCCGGCTTCCGTTAACGTGACTTGCCTGGCGCTGCGTTGAAACAGCTCTTTGCCGAGTAAGTTTTCTAAAGTTTTGATTTGTTGGCTAACAGCTGACGGCGTTACACATAACTCGTCTGCCGCAGCCTTAAAACTAAGCAAGCGAGCGGCGGCTTCAAAGGCTGGTAGTAGTTGTAACGGTGGCGTATTACTCATGGGTAGTGCTTGCTTAACGTGCTATATAAGTTCGTTTTTCTAATTTAATTTATACCATTTTGCTATTTAAATATGGTTTATGAGTTAGAAATACTTATCTATTGGTAAGAAATGGTCGTTTGTCACTATGGTGTGGTGGAATTAATCTAGGCGTCGTTATTTCGGAGCATTTATGGCAAAAGATATTGCAATTATTGTTGGTGCGGGAGAGCGGCAAGGCATTGGTGGTGCAGTAGCGGCGCTAATGGCTCAGCAGGGCATGCAGGTATTTATTGCCGGCCGCACCCACAGCAAGTTGCAGGCCTTGGCTGACCAGCTTAATGCCGAGGGCGGTAACGTGTCGGTAGTAATTACCGACAGCACCAAAGAAGCCGATATTCAGGCGCTGTTTGATAAAGCGTTGGCGGCAGGCGGTGATTTGCGTTTTGTGCTGTACAACACTGGCCGCAACTTGCCCGCGCCGTTTATGGAATCGACCGAGCGCCTAGTGAAAGGGCATTGGGAGCGATGCATGCTGGGAGGTATGTTGGTTGGCCAGCACGCCATTCGCGCTATGCAATCGCAGGATGACGCCGGTAGCGGTAAAGGCACCATCATTTATACCGGCGCCAGTGCGTCTTTGCGGGGCAAGCCTTTGTTTGCTGGGTTTTCGTCGGCAAAAGCAGGCCTGCGGGTGATGGCGCAATCTATGGCGCGTGAGTTCGGCCCACAAGGTATTCATATTGGGCATATCGTGATTGACGGCTTAGTGAACGGTGCGATTGTGCGAAGCGTTGGCCCGGTGGGTAAATTCTTGTTGCGCCAGAAAGGCGATGACGGCGCCTTGCTACCAGATGAGGTCGCGAAGCCTTTCTTAGCCATGCACGAGCAAAACAAAACCGCGTGGACGCATGAAATGGATTTGCGCCCGTATAAGGAGCCTTTCTAATGTTAATGACAGACATCCTTAAAAGTGCGATTAAAGATCGCCTAGAAGCGCGTAAGCCGCGGGTTCAAGACACGCGCCCTAAAGCCGCATTAGTGTTTGGTGCAGGCGCATTGCCCGGCATCGGCGCGGCAGTGGCGCAACGCGTGGCCGAAGGCGGTTTAACGGTGTATGTCACCGGTCGTAATTTAGAAAAACTGCAAGCCAGTGTTTCGGCTATAGAAGCAGCCGGCGGCAAGGCCAAAGCGGTTCAAGTGGATGCCAGCGATCGTGACCAAGTAGACGCGGCATTTGCTCAAGTATGTGCAGACGGCTTTTGCTTGGATTTAGTCGTACACAACGTTGGCACTAATCGCCCCGGTGGCTTTTTAGATATTAAGCCAGAGCATTTAGAAAAGAGCTGGCGAGCAGATTGTTTGTCTGGTTTTTATGTGGGCCAAGCCGCCGTAAAAGTGTTCCAGCCGCGCGGTGAAGGCACCTTAATTTTTACCGGTGCAAGCGCCTCTATGCGAGGCAAAGCCATGTTCGCGCAATTTGCTTCTGCCAAGGCCGGTTTGCGGGCAGTGGCGCAGTCGATGGCGCGTGAGTTTGGGCCTAAAGGCATTCACGTAGCGCATGTGGTGGTTGATGGCATGGTAGATGGGAACCGTCTACGCACATTGGCTCCAGCCTGGTTAGAGCAACAAGGCGAACAGGGCGCACTTGACCCAGCGGCCATAGCCGAGAGCTACTGGCAGTTATATAAACAACATAAAACGGCGTGGACACACGAATTGGACCTACGCCCATTTAAGGAAAATTGGTAAGCAATATGAGTACAACAGCAACCACCATCGCCGATGGCTTTACGTTAAAGAATGGTCGTACCGTTCAGAATCGCTTTATGAAGTCGGCCATGAGCGAGCAGCTTGGCAACGACGACCACAACCCAGACCAGCGCCTAGTAAACGTTTACGGCCAATGGTCAAAAGGCGGCTGTGGCTTGCTTGTGTCGGGCAACATCATGGTTGATCGTAATCACCTTGGTGAGCCGCGTAACGTGGTGCTGGATGAAAAGTCCGATCTAGAAGCATTTCGTGCGTGGACAGCAGCTGCGACTAAAAATGGCAACGAATTTTGGGCGCAGCTAAACCACCCTGGTAAGCAAATTCCTAGCTACTTAAACAAAGCGCCTGTAGCGCCGTCGGCTATTTCATTGGGCCGTGGTTTGGAAAAAGCTTTCACTACGCCGCGTGCGCTTACGTCGGATGAAGTTCGCACAACTATCGGCAAATATGCAGCGGCAGCCAAATTAGCAAAAGAAGTTGGCTTTACCGGCGTACAAATTCACGGTGCGCACGGTTACCTAGTTAGCCAGTTCCTGTCGCCACGACACAACCAGCGCGATGACGAGTGGGGTGGCAGCCTAGAGAATCGTATGCGTTTTGCGTTGGAAGTCTACAAAGGCATGCGCGAAGCCGTGGGCGATGATTTCCCTGTGGCAATCAAACTTAACTCTGCTGACTTTATGAAAGGCGGCTTTACTGAAGAAGAGTCTATGCAGTTTGTGCAGGCTTTATCTGAAGCCGGTATTGATCACGTAGAAATTTCTGGTGGCACCTATGAAAGCCCAGAAATGGTTCAAGAGACCCCGAAAGAGAGCACCCGCCAGCGTGAAGCGTTCTTTATGGATTACGCTGAGAAAGTGCGCAAAGTGACTGACGTGCCATTAGCGGTTACCGGTGGCTTCCGTACTACGCGCGGCATGAATGACGCACTACAAAGCGGCGCGATGGATTTTGTCGGTATCGCACGTCCGCTATGCCTAGATGCAGCGTTACCGAATAACGCGATTGCTGATGATAACTACCGTATTGACCTGCCGCATCTTTCAACCGGCATTAAAGGTGTGGATCAATTGGCTGCGCATAACATCACTTGGTACGAAGCTCAGCTTTGGCGTATGGCCAAGAACAAAGCGCCTAAACCAACCATGAGCCCATGGCGTAGTTTTGCGATCACGATGTTGGCAAACGGCACGACCGCAATGAAAAAACGTCGCGCGTAGCATTAGAGAAGGACCCCGGCATTGCTGGGGTTTTTCTTACCTAATATATTTTCAATATTGACAATTAAAATAAAATTGCCCATAGTAGTGA
>JAPPPA010000017.1:0-4138 GCA_028817755.1 Gammaproteobacteria bacterium
CAATTGCACCAAAACCGAGTGGGAGAGTATGCGCTCGCGGTAAAACTAGACTTGGTTGCCGGTACCATTCATGGCCATCCCGAAGGGTTTGGTTTCTTACTGCCTGATGAAGACGGCGAAGACCTTTTTCTTGCTAAAGAAGAAATGCGTCGTGTGTTTCATGGCGACAAGGTGTTAGCTCGCATAAAAGGTAAAGACCGCCGTGGTCGTTTAGAAGGTTCGATTGTAGAAGTCACTCAGCGCAACACCCAAGACGTGGTCGGGCGGTTTGTGATTGAGCATGACGTAAGTTTTGTAGAACCGAGTAACCCACGGCTGATTCATCGCGTACTCATTGAAAAAACCGACCGCGGCAATGCCGTGGAAGATCAAATTGTTGTTGCGCAAGTAACGCAGCAACCTAATCGCCGTGCGATGCCGATGGGCCGTATTGCTGCTGTGCTGGGCGATGCTAGCCAGCCCGGTATGGAAACCGAGATAGCGTTGCGCAGTCATGGCATTCCGCATGAATTTCCGAAAGCGGTATTAAAAGAAGCCGACGCATTTGGCGAAGAGATCCCGGCCGATGCGATTCATTCGCGTAAAGATTTACGCGATGTGCCGTTAATGACGATTGATGGAGAGGACGCACGAGACTTTGATGATGCCGTCTACGCTGAACCCAATGGAAATGGTTGGCGTCTCTATGTAGCGATTGCGGATGTAGCGAGTTACGTCACGCCGGGTTCAGCGCTGAATGAAGAAGCGGTAGAACGGGGCACTTCGGTGTATTTCCCAAACCGGGTGGTGCCGATGCTGCCCGAAGCGCTATCTAATGGCCTGTGTTCATTAAAACCAGAGGTTGAGCGCTTGGCCTTGGTGTGCGAGATGAAGATCTCAGAGCGCGGCAAAGTCACCAGCTCAACGTTCTACGATGCGGTGATTCGCTCTCATGCACGTCTAACCTACAACGATGTATGGGCCGCCTTAAGTGGTGAAGACCCGCGCGCCGAAAAGCGCTTGGCTAAACCTTTACCGTATTTGCGAACCTTGCATGCTCTTTATGGCGCGCTTGTGGGCGCGAGAAAGCGGCGAGGTACGGTAGAGTTTGAAACTCAAGACGCGGCCTTTATGTTTGATGCCGAAGGGCGTGTTGCAGGCTTAATGCCCTATGAACGTAACGATGCACACAAGCTTATTGAAGAGTGCATGATCGCGGCTAACGTAGAGGCGGCGCGTTATTTGCAGAAACATAAAGCGGCTGCGTTGTACCGTAACCACGCAGAACCAACGGATGAGAAGTTAGAGCGGCTGACGGCCTTTTTAGGCGGCCTTGGGTTGTCGGCGAATTTGGGTGGCAGTGTTAGCCCCGCGGATTATCAAAAGCTACTTAAGTCTGTCGCTGAGCGGCCTGACAGAGAGCTCATTCAAACCATGTTGTTGCGCTCGATGGCGCAAGCACGCTATGAGCAAGAATGTGAAGGCCACTTTGGCCTAGCACTGCAGGAATACGCACACTTCACGTCGCCTATCCGCCGTTACCCTGACTTGTTGGTGCATAGAGCGATCAAACACGTTGCCAATGGTGGCAAAGCCGCTGATTACAACCGTGTCGCCGGCGATATGGAAGTGCTAGGTAAGCAATGTTCTACTTATGAACGTAGAGCAGAAGATGCTAGCCGAGATGTGCAATCGTGGTTGAAATGTGAATACGTACAGCAACATTTAGGTGAAAGCTTTGAAGGGACGGTGGCTTCGGTCACTAACTTTGGCTTATTTGTCATGCTTGATGCCTTGCTGGTTGAAGGTTTGGTGCATGTCACTAGCCTTAACAGCGACTATTATCATTATGACGCGGTCAGTCAGTCGTTGACGGGCGAGCGCAGTGGCCGTGTCTATAAACCCGGCGACAAAGTTACCGTCACGGTAGCGGCCGCGAACCCACAAGAACGTAAAATTGATTTAGCGATTGAAGGTGATCAAAAGTCTGAGCCTAACCGCCGCCAGCGGCGTGCTAAGGCCGCTAAAGCTAAAAAAGCACCGCCGAAAAAGTCCTCTGGCAAGAAACCAACCGTTAAGAAAACGGTCAGAAAGCCAAAGGGGCTACCTAAGTCCAGTAAAAAGGGCCGCAAGCGTTAGGCTGGCGGCTAATGAGAAAGATGTGTAAGGAACAGAAAATGCACAGCAAAAAACAACTTGTATTAAGAATCGGAGCGGTAGGTCTTGCCGCAAGTATGGTTACCGCCTGTGCTACGGATGACCCTAATCGTCGTGCCAAAACTGGCGTTGCCATTGGTGCCTTAGCCGGTGCTATTTTGGGACATCAGGTTGATGGCGATAATGGCCGTTTCTTTGGTGCGGTTGTTGGCGCCATTGCTGGCGGTGCTGTAGGCGGTTACATGGATGACCAGCAAGCAGAATTAGAGCGCCAGTTGGCGGCAGAACAGGACGCCAAACTACTCAATATCTCTCGCCTTCCAGATGGCAGCTTAAAAGTAGGTATTGCCAGCGAAGCGTCATTTAACGTGAATCAATCAAGCATCCGCTCTGATGCGCAGCAGATTTATAACAAGATTGCTAACGTGTTGGTGGACTACGACAAGTCTATTGTTCATATCATCGGTCACACCGATAGCACAGGCACTGCCGAGCACAACCAGCAGCTTTCAGAGGCCCGTGCACGTAGTGTTGCAGACACCATGAGCTACCAAGGCGTTCCACGTGATCGTTTGCGCACGGAAGGCCGTGGTGAGTTCGAGCCGGTTGCCAGCAATGACACTGCGGAAGGTCGCAAACGCAACCGTCGCGTAGACATCGTAATTAAGCCGGTCGTTCAAGGTAATGAGGAAGAAGCTTATCGCCGCCCTGGTTTCCTAGGTCAGTAGATAGGAAATGCTAAAGCCTAGTCCCCAAGGCCTAGGCTGACTGCGGTAAACTGCAGCGGTTTTTTCACTGCAGTAACACCATGGCAGATTTAATTTTCGGCCTGCACGCTGTGCAGGCCGTTTTGCATAGTAGACCAACGGATATTCGTCGCGCTTGGGTGCTAAAAGGGCGCGAAGACGCGAGCCTGCAGCCAATTTTGGATGAACTGGCTGTTTATGGCGTATCGATTGAAGCTTGTGCGCGTCACCGCTTAGACGAAAAGGTCGAAGGTAACCACCAAGGTATTGTGGTGGAAGCCAAGGCTGCACCAGCAAAAGATGAAGGCTGGCTTGGTGAGCGTTTGTCTCAACTACAAGCCGCTGCGCAAGCACCATTTTTCCTTGTGCTCGATCAAGTGCAAGACCCCCATAACCTGGGCGCCTGTTTGCGCTCTGCTGATGCGGTAGGGGTGCACGCTGTGATTGCACCGAAAGATCGTTCTGCCGCACTAACCGCAACGGCGCGTAAAGTTGCCTGTGGTGCTGCTGAGACCGTGCCGTTTGTGCAAGTCACCAATTTGGCTCGCACCTTGCGTAACCTGAAAGACCAAGGCGTATGGGTGGTTGGTTTAGCCGGCGAGGCCGATGCCGAGCTCTGGAAAACTCGTTTAGACGGCCCATTAGCGGTTGTAATGGGGGCTGAAGGCAAAGGTCTACGTCGCCTCACTCGAGAGCATTGTGATGCCATTGCTAGTCTGCCTATGCATGGCTTAGTTGACAGTCTGAATGTGTCGGTGACAACCGGTATCGTTTTATACGAGGCCTTGCGCCAACGTTCTTAAGCCAATTTTCAGCGTAAAGCCTTATCTAGCAGGGCTTTTGCTTGAAAAGCAGCTGTCTGGTCTGTATAGTCGCGCGCTTCTGTCATCTGACAGATGGATGCAACAGCGGTTTGTTGTATCTACTCCTTGCCTCACATCATGTTGATGGAGGCTGTTTACCCATAGGGAGCTACAATGCGTCACTACGAAATTGTGTTCTTGGTCCACCCTGACCAAAGCGAACAAGTGCCTGGCATGATCGAGCGTTACACTGGAACTGTTAAAAGTTCTGGCGGCTCTGTTCATCGCTTAGAAGACTGGGGTCGTCGCCAGTTAGCATACTCAATCAATAAGATTCATAAAGCACACTATGTACTTATGAATGTTGAGTGTACAGAAGAAGCGCTTGAAGAATTAACGACTAACTTCCGTTACAACGATGCTGTATTGCGTAACATGGTTATCCGCACTGAT
>JAPPPA010000017.1:4148-5463 GCA_028817755.1 Gammaproteobacteria bacterium
CTACTATTGAAGGCGACGGCGGTAAAGTACACCGCTTCGAAGATTGGGGCCGCCGCCAGCTGGCTTATCCAATTGCCAAAATCCACAAAGCTCATTACGTCCTTATGAACGTTGAATGCTCACAAGCAGCAGTTGACGAGATTGAGAATGCGTTCCGTTTCAATGACGCGGTTATCCGTCGCATGATCGCTCGCATGGACAGCGCGGTGACTGAAGAGTCTCCACTAGCAAAAGCTAAGGAAGAAGAAGATCGCAAGCAAGCTGAGCGCGAAGCACGTGATCGTGCACGTGCAGAAGCGTCTCGCGCTGAAGCCGAAGCTAAAACCGAAGAAGCGCCAGCTGCTGAAGCTGCAGACGCTGAATAAGTCTAGGAGAACATCATGGCTGCATATTTCCGTCGTCGTAAGTTCTGCAAATTCACCGCAGACGGTATCGAGCAGATCGACTACAAAGATCTAAACCTACTTAAAGGTTACATCACTGAAACCGGCAAAATCGTGCCTGCACGTATTACCGGTACCAGTGCTAAGTACCAGCGCCAGCTGAACACTGCTGTTAAGCGTGCTCGCTATCTAGCGCTATTGCCATACACCGATCGTCACCAGTAGGCAGCGATCGATCTTCATTGCCACCGTTTGGTATTAATTGGGCGGTGGTAATGAAGTGTATGTTGAGTATTTACTCAAAATAGAGGTGTGAGCTAAACCGCATGAAAGTGTTGGCACAACTTGCACTTAAAGGCCCAGGCCAATCGATTGGCTTAATTGTGGCCTTGGCCCTGTTGGGCTTAATGCTTCCCCCTGTTGCCATCTTGAGCGCTGCTTTAGCCGCGTTGATTTGTCTGCAGGCTGATGCAAAAAATGCTTCTTTAGTACTCGTTGCAAGCATGGCGCTTGCTTCTGTTCTAGGAGGCTTCTTGGCCGGAATGCCGTTATTAGGTGTGGCCATGGCTTTGGTGCTTTGGGCACCGACAGCAGCAACCGCCATGTGGTTGCGCCGTAGTGGTGATTTAGCTCAATCACTGCTGATGGCGGCTATGTTTGGCGTGGCTGTTGTGTTCGCATTGAACTCGGCAGTAGCCGATTTCGATGCCGCTTGGCGCAGCATGATTAGCGAAATGCTGGCAGCGCCAGAGACTATTGCTGGTAATGGTGTTGACCTTGATCAACTCCAGAAGAATTTAGAGCAGCTTGGCCCGTTATTGCCAGGCTTGTTAGGCATGTCGGTGATGTTAACGGTGAAGTTAGCATTGTTGCTGGGCCGTTGGATGCAGTCGTTGATATTACAGGCGGGTGCGTTCGGTAAAGAATACAGG
>JAPPPA010000238.1 GCA_028817755.1 Gammaproteobacteria bacterium
GATCACTACCAAGCGAATAGGTATGGGCGCTTAAATCAAGCCGAGCATTGCGGTCGCGTATCATTTCACGTGCGGCTTCTCGCAGCATGTTTTTGGTTGCGGAAGTGATGGTGGTTTCGTCAAAAACAAACTTCACCTCAAAATAGCGTAAATAACGGCCAGATTCGCATGGCCCGCCGTGCTCAGGGCAATTTGGCACGGGGCAGCCGCAGATATCCACGGCCAAGCCCGCCCCCGTTACAGGGCAGTTATCAAAACTATCTGCAACGCCATCTTTATCAGAGTCGATTAAAGAGCCGGGTAAGGCGGCTGCTTGATTTACTGCTACGCCATCTATATGAACGTGTTGCTGCGCCGGCACGGTTTCTGGTAAAGGTCTAACTGACGGGGGCATATAGATTCTATAGCCCGGCCGATTGTCGTTTGCTGCATATGCCGCAGTGATAAGCAGGAGGCCCCCGGCAACCATGGTGACGAGATAAATAAGCAGTTGATTTAGCGGGTTAGACATTAGTTGACGGTGTGTTGCGGGTAGTACGATGAATAAATGTTAGCTAATGAGCCAACTTGCATTTGTTGACAGAAAAGCTTAACCTCTCTAGATAACCATGTGTTTAATTCGGTTTGCCGGGGGCGGCAGTACCGAGGGGTAGAATTGAATTTAACTAACTTTTTGGGGGTAGATATGAAAAAGTTAAGTCTAGCGGCAGCGGTTGCTGCGACAGCTTTAGTTACTAATGTTCACGCCGTGGACGATACCATGAACAACATCGTAACCGTTACAGAGGCCTGTGATGTGGTTGCGATCGGTGTCGACTTTGGTCAAGTCGGTACTCCAACGCCTGCTGCGGGTCATTCAACATTTACAGCTAACACAGCGTTGTTGAGTACTAATGCCCTTCAGTCGACAGGTCACGGTGGTGCGGCAGCTGATGATGGTAAAAGTTTGACACTTAGTCTGCTTGGTGTGAATGTCCCTGTGCCATTTACTGCAGCATCTGGTGTGTTTGTCTTCTGTACGAGTGCGCCTGGTACGATCGAAATTACGGGTACTAATGTTGATAGCGCGCCGGTTGCTTTACCTAAAGATCTAAGTGGTGCTGCATCTCCAGTTACTGTTGAAAGTAAGATGGATGACTTGGGTGCTGGTAGTGATCAGTTGGATTACAGCTTTACTTTCGGTGCGCCGACTGCGTTGGCTACGCCAGCAACATTGCCATCGATTATTAGTACACCATTTATTGGCAGTTACTTAGTAACAGGTGCGTCTATTGATGGTAGCCAAAGCGTGGCGGCTGGTTTCTATCAAGATACCGTGACGGTAACCGTTACTCCGTAAGCGACTTTAGATGTCAAAAAGCCCAGTGAGCTTTGCTCGCTGGGCTTTTTTTATGCCTTTCGGTATGGGTAATATTGATATAGTTTGGGCTTTGTAAGGGGGGCTTAATGTTGCGCGCGATACAGCTTTTGATTTTTTTGGGGCTTGTTCTCAGTAGTGTGTCTAGTGTTCACGCTGCGTCCGGCTTTCGAGTAATGCCTCTGCGCTTAGACTTTGGTCCAGGTGCAAACACTAATGAGCTTAAGTTGACCAACTTAACTAACACGCCGATGGTGTTGCAGGTCAACTTAAAAGAGTGGACTCAGGAAAACGGTGTTGATAAGTACACTGACAGCAAGGATTTGTTTTTTGCGCCTCCTATAGTCAGAGTGCCGGCGTCTAGTGAGACTGTTATTCGTTTTCGAATGAAAGTTGGTGCAGACCGTGTGCGGCAAAAGTCGTATCGAGTATTTGTTGAGCAAATCACAAATGGCGCCGCTGCCGATACTCCAACTGGTAGTGTTTTTCGCTTGCGTTTCGGTATTCCCGCTTTTATCGAGCCTATTGAACAGGCCCAAGTTGATCCTGTGATCAATTTAGAGCGTGTTGCACCTAATCACGTGCGAGCCATGGTTACTAATAATGGTCAAATGCACTTGAAGGTTATTCAGGCCCGTATATACCCGGCTGGGGTGAACGAAAAACGCCCGCCAGCGGCGGGGCATTTTGCGATGGCTACCAATAGTCAGAACCAAACAGCTTATGTTTTACCGGGGAGCACTCAGGTCTGGGACTTGGTGAGTACCGAACCATTTCCTAATGATGCGCGTTTGCTGTTATGGACAGACTACAAGTCTAACCGCCCTGTGGCGCCTTTCTCACCGGCGGGTTATGTATGGATGAATCTGCCTAAATAGTTGCGTCGTTGAGTAAGGGGCTGAAAATTTGTGGGGTGTTAGCAGCTTGTGTGCTGAGCCCTTCTCTATGGGCAAATATAGATGCATGCAATCATCGCTTTTCTGGGCCGGAAGAGGCGCTGGCGGCATCTGAATACAACTCATTGCTATTGCTCCCGACCTTGAATGGCTTTTTAGCAGGGCAGGCGACGCAGTTCTTGCGTCAACGTTGTGGTGATATTTATGTGCGTGAGGCTGATGCACGTTTTTGGCGATTGTTAACCCACAATCGTCCTGCAACGTTGTTAGATGGCGAGTACTGGGTGAATTTGTCTGAATTTCCGGGCCTTGAGGTAGAAATCGACCCGGTTAAGCAAAAGGCTAACTTGCTGGCGGTGCCAGAGATTTTGGCGATCAGTATTGTTGATTATGACCAACCGTCTGCGCCAGTATTGACGAAGCAAGCTTACGGGGCCTATTTAGATTACAGCTTGTTTGGGCTTTCTCCTCGAAACGGGGACGCTGCGTTGTCGGCTAATGTCGATGTTGGCTTGATGACCCCTCATGGGGTGCTCAGTTCGCGGTGGGGCTATCAAGATGTCGAGGCCGGCGATAATGTTCAACGCGTTAGCACCGTTTTTCAGAAAGATATCATTCCATGGACGGCCCGTTTAAATATCGGTGACGTGACGGGGAGCGGGCAGCAATGGACGGGTGCAGCCACCCTTGGCGGCGTTCGTTTGTTTTCCAATTACCAAATCAGGCCCGGCTTGATTACGGTTCCCGTGACTCATTACCGCTTATTAAACCCATCGTTGTCAGGCGGTGAACTACGACAGCGTTACTGGCCTAGGGATGAGAACTCCACCGGAGCACAGTTCCGATATTTGGTTCCGGGAGGTTTGCCCCCGGGACCGGTCGACTTTGCAAACGTGCCTATAGGGCGTAATCAGATTACGACGGCAGAGCTGGTCACTACCGAAGGCAATGTTATTGCCGTAGAGCAAAAGCACTTTTATAACCGAGGCCTTATTCGCCAAGGGTTACACCAATATGACGTTAGCTTTGGTTTGCAGCGTACTTCGGACTTCTCTAATAACTATAGAGAATTTGCTGCGTTGGGGGCTTATCGTTACGGCTTGACCGCCGGTATTACCTTAGAAAGTGGCTTTCTATATAGCGACAGTCATAAGTTAATTGAGTTTGGTGGCTCATTAGTCATTCCTTGGGTGGGTTCTGGCCGGTTGTTATTTGGTCACAGCCGTAACGAAATAGGTGGTTCCCCGTTGTCGGATGATGCGGTTAGTTTTGACTTTTCAAATCGCTTTCGCTGGATTGGTTGGTCTGCAGGCTATGAGGCTAGAGGCCGCCGTTTTGGGGGGCTTAACTTTGATGGCGATGGTGGTTTTAAAGACCAAGTCAGAAGTAGTTTGTCACTGGAGTTAAGCCCAAGAGATCGTATTGGGCTCAGTAGCCAGTGGGCGACTCATTACGAGGACGGGCGTAGCCGCCGCCATGCCTTTGTTTATTCGCGTTCTTTTGTGGGTGGTGGGGTGTTGTCTTTAACAGTGGCTAGGGCGATTGATAATGAAGGTAGTAGCGATACTGGGTTTTTAAGTTTGTCTTTGCCGATAGGTGTGGTGTCCAATTGGTTGGGTCGAGGAGGCTTTAAGTCGAAGGCAGGAAAAGAAAAGCCAATCTTTAATTTGAATCAAACTCGTTTAGGTGTCTCTAGTGCTCGTGCTGAATCGGGAGATATTTCCACTGTCAGCAATATACGCTTACGAGGTGATAAGGGCGGTAACCCTTATTCTCTGAGTCTTTCAAATGTATGGGGGCAAGAGCAGGTATCCGTGTCTGCTGGTTATGTGCACCCTAAGTTTGTGGCTTCTTTTTCTACTAGCCTTGAAGACGGTGAGGTTGGAGCCGTTGGTGGCAGTTTATTAGGTAGCTTTGTCTATACCGACAAGACCGTTCAGGCGCATCGCCAGAATTTCGGCAGCTACGCTTTGGTGAAAATGGGCGAGGATGCTGAGGGTGTTAGAGTGAATGGCACGCCTGCAAACACAAGTGGTACAGCGTTGGTGAGTGGTTTGCAGTCTTATCAGCAAGCGAGCGTGGTGATTGATCGCCGCGATTTACCGATAAGTGCGCGTTATCTGGCTGAGGATTTAACAATTATTCCCGGGCTTAGAACAGTATCGATCTTGGATGTTCCCGTGAGCTATCCACAAAGTGTGTTGGTTACTTTGAAATATAAGGATGCTCGGGGTAATTTGAACTACGTTCCGGTAGGAGCAAGTGCGAGAGAATTGGGGCAGAAAGAATGGCACCCAGTTGGGACAGAGGGACTTTTGTATCTGCCTGATGTGTCTGAGAATGCCAAAATTGAAGTTCAAACGGCTTCTGGTATCTGCGAATTCAGTATAACTGTGCCGAAAAATGTCTCTCCAGACGATATTCCAGACCTGGGCACTTATGAGTGTATATAGGGTGAGGTCATGAAGATTAGCTATGCATTTGGTGTTGTGTTGATGCTGCTTGTACTCCCAAGCCAAGTTAATGCTGCTCGGTCATGCTCTTTTCCAAGCCCCGGGGGAACCTTGGTTAACTTCGGTGAATATTTTAGTGGTAGCGCCCTGGATGTTGATGGCACGGGTAGCTTCGAAATTTTGTGTACAGATACAGCACCGGTGCCGCTGCCGTTTAATTACACGGTAACAATTAACCAAGGTAACTCGAATACTTTTGCGTATCGAGAAATGCAGTTTGCTGGTGAAGCGGTGCAATACCAGCTGTACACGGACATTCTTCGAACCACCGTACTAGGTGATCCGTTATTGGATGCGTCTACCGCTGCTAAAAGCGGGATTTGTATAGCCAATGCCAATTGCATCATTGAAATTCACGGCCGGATTTTTGCTGGCCAATTTATTAGCGGTGGTGGTTACAGTGATGCAGTGGTCGTGGACTTTCAGTTTTAGGACTCAGTAAACACCGGCCAGGTTTCACCTAACTTGCCGCCACGGGCGGTGAGCAGGTCGCCAAATTGCAGCATGACGTGTTCGCTTTGCGTAGGGCGTAGGAAAACATGGTCGCCGACGTCTAGGTCTACCGCCGCAGAGCCGTTCAGCATTTCTTGGTTGGTGCTGCGGCCGTACATGCTGTTGGTTTTTAAGCCGGGTGGGTTTTCTGGTTGTGCTTTCCAGTAACCGCCATAGATGAAGAAGGTTTGTT
>JAPPPA010000068.1 GCA_028817755.1 Gammaproteobacteria bacterium
ACCTGAGCAGCAGCAGCTACTTCAGCTAGCTAGTCGGTTTCTTCAACTTCGATACCTTCACCAACGGCGTAACGAGACATAGCTGTCACATCAACACCGGCAGCTTTAACAAGCTTCTCGATAGTTTGGTCAGGATCTTTAACGAACGGCTGACCGTAAAGGGTCACTTCGTTAAGTTGCTTGTTCAAACGACCTTGAATCATCTTCTCGATGATTTCAGCAGGCTTACCAGAAGACGCCGCTTGCTCAGTCAAAATTTCTTTTTCCTTAGCAATGTAGTCTTGGTCGATGTCGTTTTGAGTGATGTATAGCGGTGTACTTGCAGTGATGTGCATCGCAATATCACGCGCCAACTCAACTTCACCACCGCTGATTGCAGCAGCAGCGATGATACGACCGCCGTGGCTGTAAACGCCTACAACGTCACCGTCAACGTATTCAAAACGACGAATAGAGATGTTCTCGCCGATCTTAGCAATAAGACCACGACGTACTTCATCAACAGTACCGCCTGCGATAGCAACGTCGTTCAACGCTTCAACGCTATCAACGCGGTTTTCAGAAAGCGCTGCTAGCACTGCATCTACAAAACCACCAAAGTCGTCGCCTTTAGCAACAAAGTCGGTTTCGCAGTTTACTTCTAGCATTACAACGCCAGTGCCGGTGTTACCAGCAACCACAACGCCATCTGCAGCAGTACGGCTAGCTTTCTTGTCAGCTTTAGCCATACCCGCTTTACGCATATTCTCAACCGCTTGCTCAATGTCGCCATTGGTTTCTACAAGCGCTTTTTTGCATTCCATCATGCCCGAGCCGGTACGCTCACGCAGTTCTTTAACCAAAGCAGCAGTAATTGCCATGATTATTTACCTATTTAGTTCAATGTTAATTGGGCAAGTCATTCGGCCGGCATCATGCACGAACCGAATGACTGCTGTATGACACTAAGCGGCTAGTGATTACTCAGCTTTCGCTTCTTCAGCCGCTTCTTCTGCAGGTGCTTCCTCAGCAGGAGCTTCTTCTGCAACAGGCTCTGCCGCCGGTGCTTCGTCCGCTACCTGGTTAACAGGCACACGGCTAGCTTTACCTTCTAGTACCGCATCAGCAATACCAGAAGCGTATAGGCGAATAGCGCGGATCGCGTCATCGTTACCAGGAATTACCAAATCAACGCCGTCTGGCTTGTTGTTGGTATCCACAACACCCACTACAGGAATGCCTAGCTTGTTAGCTTCAGCAATAGCGATTTTTTCGTAGCCTACGTCTACAACAAAGATAGCGTCTGGAAGACCGCCCATCTCTTTAATACCGCCTAGGGTTTTGTTTAGCTTCTCGATTTCACGAGTCAGCATCAACGCTTCTTTCTTAGTCACGCGACTGAAAGAACCGTCAGCCTGCTGTGCTTCAAGGTCTTGTAGACGCTTGATAGAAGCTTTAATGGTACGCCAGTTAGTTAGCATACCGCCCAACCAACGGTGGTTTACGTAAGGCATGTTGCAACGCTCTGCTTCTTCGCGGATAGCAGAGTTGGCAGAACGCTTGGTGCCTACAAACATCACCTTGCCGCCATTGCTCACGATGTCACGAATCCAGTCATAGGCTTCGTTGAAACGTGGCAACGTCTCTTCAAGGTTGATAATGTGAATTTTGTTACGCGCACCGAAAATGTACGGTGCCATTTGAGGATTCCAGTAGCGGGTCTGGTGACCAAAGTGGACACCAGCTTCCAGCATCTGGCGCATGCTGATAGCAGAAGGCATAGTATTTTGTTCCTTCGGGTTAAACACAAACCTGAGTCCAGTTAGACAACCAATAACATCTCGTTACGGCACCCAGTCAAACCTTATAACTCAGGCGAAATTAAAATTTACCCTTTCGGGCGGCGCGCTTTATACCAAAACAACAAGCCTTATTCAACAAAAATGCACTTATAGCACCACAAAGCAGGCTTCTACACCGAATAAGCAATGCGCCTAATGTCTGAATAATCTAAAATCTCCGCCCTCTATTTCCCGAGCATAAGCGCAGCAAACATGGCCGCCACAATCAAAACCCCACAAGAACAAGAAAAAATGCGCGTTGCCGGCAAGCTCGCAGCCGACGTGTTAGACATGATTACGCCATACGTTAAAGCTGGCGTTAGCACGGAAGAACTAGACCAAATTTGCCATGACTATATTGTTGATGTGCAAAACGCCGTACCCGCACCGTTAGATTACAAGGGCTTTCCAAAGTCCATCTGCACGTCAGTAAACCAAGTGGTGTGCCACGGTATTCCCGGACCTAAAAAGCTCAAGAAAGGCGACATCATTAATATTGATGTTACGGTCATTAAAGACGGCTATCACGGCGACACCAGCAAAATGTTTGCCATTGGCAAAGCGCCCATCGCCTCACAAAAAGTGATGCGTGTATCTTGGGAGGCCATGTGGGCCGGCATTGATATTGTGAAGCCCGGCACCCGCCTAGGCGACATCGGCGAAGTCATTCAACGCCATACCGAAAGCAACCACTGCAGTGTGGTACGTGACTTCTGCGGACACGGCATCGGCGCCAACTTTCATGAAGACCCACAAGTGCTTCACTACGGCCGTCGCGGCACCGGCATGAAATTAGAAGCCGGCATGTGCTTCACTATTGAGCCAATGGTTAACTCAGGTCGCCCAGAAACTAAAGTATTGCCAGACAACTGGACAGCCGTTACCCGTGATCGCTCAATGTCTGGCCAATGGGAACACACCCTATTAGTAACCCCAACGGGTTACGAAGTACTGACCTTCCGCAGTGACGAAGTCCCACCTAGCTTCGTCCGCAACTTCAATCAATAAGCCGTATGAGCCAGTCAGCAACCAATACCTCCCTACTCGACTTTGACTTCTCGCCACTGGCAGAAGACGGCAGCATTCAGTCATTCAAAGCCTTTATTGCTGAACAAAGCCAACGTTTAAACGACAGCTTTGACCCGCAACAACGTTGTGAACAACAGGTTTACGGCCGCGCGGCGATGATCGACGGCGTATTGCAAGCCATCTGGGACAAGTTTTGCGCCGAACATAAAGCTGGCATTTCATTAATCGCCGTAGGCGGCTACGGCCGTGGCGAACTGCACCCTGCTTCAGACGTAGACATCCTTATTCTTCTTAAAGAAGACGACGACACGCCCTACCAAGAAGCCTTACAAAGCCTAGTCACCTTCCTTTGGGACATCGGCCTAGATATCGGCTCTTCTGTGCGCTCACTGCAAGACTGCACACGCGAGGCTGGCAAAGACATCACCGTTGCTACCAACCTGATGGAAGCCCGCCATCTAGCCGGCGATGACTGCTTGCTGGCAGAAATGCAAAAAGCTATCGGCCCCAACAAAATTTGGCCGGTAAAAGAATTCTTTCTCGCCAAACGCGAAGAACAAGAACAACGCTACGGCCGCTTTCAAAATTCTGGCTATAAAGTTGAGCCAAACCTGAAAGAAAGCCCGGGCGGCCTGCGCGACATTCAAATTATTGAATGGGTTGCCAAGCGCTATTTTGACGCCGACGGCATGGCGGGTTTAAAGCTGCAAGGTTTTCTAACCGAAGACGAATACCAATCACTAATGGACGCGCGCGAATACCTTTGGCGCGTACGCTGGGCACTACACACACTTGTCGGCCGCAGTGAAAACCGCCTGCAGTTTGATAAGCAAGTGAAACTGGCTGAGCAATTCGGTTACAAAGAGAAAAACAACCGCCCAGCGGTAGAGCATTTCATGCAAATGTACTACCGCACCGTGATGCTGGTAGAACGCGTTTCTGAAATGCTTCTACAACTCTTCAACGAGAACATTGTTCAAGCTGAAGAAGACGCCACGCCAATCCCAATCAACGCGCGTTACCAAATTGTGCGCGGCTACATTGAAGCCACGCACGAGAACATCTACCTAGAACGCCCGCTGGCATTGCTTGAGATTTTCTACCTCATTCAGCAACGCCCAGAAATCAAAGGCGTACGCGCCAACACCATTCGCCTGATTCGCAAATATCGCGAACTGATTGACGACAAATTCCGTAACGACATCCGCGTACGCAGCCTGTTTATGGACATGCTGCGCCAACCACGCGGCATTACGCACGAATTCCGTCGCATGAACCGCTACGGCATTCTGGCGCGCTACATTCCCGCCTTCCGCGGCATTGTTGGGCAAATGCAGTTCGACATGTTCCACGCCTACACCGTGGACGAACACACCCTTATGGTGCTGCGCAATCTGCGCCGCGTGAGCGTGCCAGAGTTTGAGCACGAGCTGCCGTATGTGAGTGAAATCACCAAACGTATTCCAAAGCCAGAACTGCTTTACCTAGCCGGCATTTTCCACGACATCGGCAAAGGCCGCGGCGGCGACCACTCAGAGCTCGGCGCGGTAGACGCCCGTGAATTCTGCGAGCTACACGGCCTTAGCGAAGAAGACACCAGCCTCGTTGCATGGCTTGTAGACAGCCACCTACTCATGTCTATGACCGCCCAACGCAAAGACATTTCCGACCCAGATGTGGTGAATGACTTTGCCGAGAAAATGGGTACGCGCGAGCACCTCGACTACCTATTCCTACTTACTACCGCCGACATCCGCGGCACCAACCCAGAGCTATGGAATGGCTGGCGCCAGTCTTTATTGTTCGAGCTACACAAACAGACTGCTCGCGCGCTTGAGCAAGGCCTAGCTAACAAGCTGTCTGAAAGCCAATTGATTGAAGAAGCGCAAAACCATGCGCTATATCTGCTCAGCAAAAACGGTTTTCCGGCCGAACGCGCCGAACGCATTTGGGAAACCCATCACAGCGAATACTTCCTACGAAATACCTCCTGGGAAATTTACTGGCACACCCAAGTGATCGCCAACGCGGGCAAAGAACATTTGCCTATCGTGGCGGTAAAAGAAGTATTCGAGCGCGGTGGCAGCACCGTGATGGTTTACACGCATGACCGCGACTATCTATTCGGCCACATCTGCGCCAGCTTGGATCAGCTCAATCTAAATATTCTCGACGCCCGCATTCACGACACCGCCGACGGCATGAGCGTTTGCAGCTACGTGGTGGTAGAAGACAACGGCAACGGCGTAGAAACCATTGAGCGCGAGCTAGAGATTGTCGCCAGCATGCGCGACGCGCTCGCCCAAGACGCTAGCTGCCCAATTCCGGTTAACCGCCACGCGCCACGTCAGCTGAAAATCTTCAACACTCAAACTGAAGTCAGCTTCCAGCAAGACAGTCGCAACAACCGCACCGCGCTCACGCTCTTAAGCGCCGACCGCCCCGGTCTGCTATCTAAAGTCGGTTATGTATTCCAGAAATACGGCATCGTGATCCAAAACGCCAAAATCGGCACAGTCGGCGAACGCGCCGAAGAAGTTTTCTTTATCACCGATAAAGACCGCAACCCGATTACCGACCTCGACTTACAAGAA
>JAPPPA010000059.1:0-2142 GCA_028817755.1 Gammaproteobacteria bacterium
ACACAGTCGGCTAATTTGCCCGGTAAGGCAGGGCCAGAAACCAGCTTCTTACGCACCACTTTCTTGGCAGACTTACTCCGCGCTTGGGCGTTACCAATCGCATGTTGAGCAATTTGGTCGCCCGTTTCTGGGTGCTGGTGCAGCCATAAGCTAAAGGCGTCTTTGACTACGCCAGAAACAAATGGCGCGCATTCACGTGACGACAGTCGTTCTTTGGTTTGACCAGAGAACTGCGGGTCTTCCAGTTTGACTGAGATCACATAACTGAGCTTTTCGAAAATATCTTCCGGCGCTAATTTAAGACCGCGTGGCAGCAAGTTACGGAAGTCGCAATACTCACGCACCGCTTCAATCAAACCGGTACGCAGCCCATTTACATGCGTACCGCCTTGCGCGGTAGGAATAAGGTTTACATAACTCTCAGTAATGAGCTCGCCACCTTCTGGCATCCACACCACCGCCCATTCGGCGGCTTCATGCTCGCTAGAACGTTCTCCAGTAAATGGGGTTTCAGGCAGCAGCGTCCAACCGCGCAAACCATCTTGCAGGTAGTCGGTTAGTCCAGACTCAAAAAACCACTCTTCCTTTTCTTTGTTTTTAAGGTCGTTAAAAACGACTTTTAGGCCGGGGCATAAAACGGCTTTGGCACGCAGCAAATGCTTTAAACGCGGGCGCGAGATATTGGCGCTGTCGAAGTATTGCGGGTCAGGCCAAAAACGTACGGCGGTGCCGGTGTTGCGTGCGCCAACTTCACCAATCTCTTCTAGGTCGGCCACTTTCTCGCCGCCGTTGCCATAGGCAATGTTGTATTCCTTACCGTTACGGCGGATATACACCTCTAGGCGGCTAGAAAGCGCGTTCACCACGCTCACACCTACACCATGCAAACCACCAGAGAATTGGTAGTTCTTATTCGAGAACTTACCGCCCGCATGTAGTTTGGTCAGAATCAGCTCAACACCCGGCACACCTTCTTCGGGGTGAATATCGGTCGGCATACCACGGCCATCGTCACGCACTTCTACCGATTCATCCGGGTGAATGGTGACTTCGATTTTCTTGGCATGGCCAGCTAAGGCTTCATCGACAGAGTTGTCGATGACTTCTTGGGCAAGGTGATTTGGGCGGCTGGTTTCGGTGTACATGCCGGGGCGGCGTTTGACCGGATCTAAACCAGAAAGAACTTCAATATCAGCTGCGCTGTAATTCTGCGTCATGTGGCGCAGTGTCTCCTAAGGCATGGGGTTGGTGTAATCGACTAAAAGTACCAGCGCGCGCGCTGGCTTGTCCACTTATAATGGCCGTCATTATGACTATGGGACTAGCTCAATGAGCGATACGCCATCTATTAAAGATTTAGAGAAAAACCTCGACGAGCTAGGTTCACTGGTAGAGAAATTAGAGTCTGGCGACTTGAGCCTAGACGACGCACTCAAACAGTTTGAGCGTGGCATTGCGCTTACCCGCCAAGCTCAAGCTGCTTTGCAAGCTGCAGAACAGAAAGTACAAGTACTCATGGCCAACGGCCAGCTTAGCGACCTCGACGAAGCCTCAAACTAAAGCCGCCAACGTGTCTTTCGAACAGAAACTTACTCTTTGGCGCGACCACTGCGAGCGCTATTTAGCCGACTACTTAAAGCAAAGCCCCAACGACTGCGGCAATCTGGCCAATGCCATGCGCTACGGCACGCTAGGCGGCGGCAAGCGACTGCGTGCGGTACTGGTTTATGCCAGCGCAGAAGCCATTGGTCTAAAAACCGAGCAGGTAGATGCGATTGCAGCTGCCATCGAGATGGTGCATGCCTACTCCTTGATCCATGACGATTTACCGGCCATGGATGATGATGATCTACGGCGTGGTAGACCAACCACCCATATTAAGTTCGATGAGGCAACGGCCATTCTCGCAGGCGACGCCTTGCAAGCTGAGGCATTCGCCGTTCTAACTGCATGCCCTCATATCCAAGCTAAACCACAAACAATTGCAGCGCTTGTACATAAGCTCGCTGAAGCTTCTGGCCGCGAAGGCATGGCAGGGGGTCAGCAATTAGATTTAGATGCCGAGAATGAAGATATTTCTCTGGCTCAATTAAGCCGCATTCACCAACTTAAAACCGGCGCACTTATTCGAGCCTGCTGCAC
>JAPPPA010000059.1:2152-5418 GCA_028817755.1 Gammaproteobacteria bacterium
CTGCTGCACTATGCCAGCGATTTTTGCTGAGCTTGATGATGCTCAAGCCGCTCAGCTTGATGCTTATGCCGAGAAAGTAGGTCATGCATTCCAAGTGCATGACGACGTACTGGATATTACGGCCGACACCGAAACACTGGGCAAAGCCCAAGGGGCGGATATCGAGCGCGGCAAAGCCACCTACCCTGCATTACTGAGCTTAGAAGGCGCTCAACAAAAAGCGATTGAATTACGGGATGAAGCGATTGAGGCACTCGCCGACTTTGGCGACAGGGCCGAAACCTTAAAAGACATCGCTCACTACGTTGTGGAACGCGGCCATTAACGGGCCGTTATAGGCATTTCCGAGCTATAATCGCGCCCCTTTTTTGTTCCGCCGACCTACGCATTAGCCATACACGCCGCATGAGTCATTTCGAATCAAACCCCAGCTGGCCGCTTTTAGAAAGCATTAATACGCCTGCTGACCTGCGCGCCCTGCCTGAGTCCGACGTGGAACAGGTAGCAAACGAGCTGCGCAGTTATTTGATTCATACACTCGCTGGCTGCGGTGGCCACTTTGCTGCTGGGCTTGGCACCGTAGAGCTAACCACCGCGCTACATTACGTATTCAATACGCCAGACGACCGCCTAGTGTGGGATGTAGGCCACCAAGCCTACCCGCATAAAATCCTTACCGGTCGTCGAGATGAATTAGCGACTATCCGTCAAAAAGACGGCTTATCGCCCTTCCCTAAGCGTAAAGAAAGCGAATACGACACCTTTGGCGTAGGCCATTCCAGCACCAGCATTAGCGCGGCACTGGGTATGGCGCTGGCAGCGCAAGCTCAAGGTTTAGATCGCAAAGCCGTGGCGATTATTGGTGACGGTGCCATGACCGCCGGTATGGCGTTTGAGGCGCTTAACCACGGCGGCCACCTGAAAGCCAATATGCTCGTGATTCTGAATGACAACGATATGTCTATTTCAGAAAACGTTGGCGCGCTGAACAGCTACTTCGCCCGCCTACTCTCTGGTAAGCACTACCACCAGCTGCGTGAAGGCGGCAAAAAGGTGCTGGCGCAAATGCCAGCGGCCTGGGAATGGGCACGCAAATCGGAAGAGTTCGCCAAAGGCATGATGACGCCGGGCGTGCTGTTCGAAGAAATGGGTTGGAACTATATCGGCCCCATCGACGGCCACGACGTAAACACCCTAGTCAAAACACTACAGAACCTGCGTAATCTCAACGGCCCGCAGTTCTTACACATCATTACCCAAAAGGGTAAAGGCTACGCCCCAGCGGAAGCCGACCCGATTAAGTGGCACGGCGTGGGCAAGTTTGACCCACCGAGCGGTGCTATGGCCGCCAAAACCAGCGGCGGCAAAAGCTACACCAGCGTTTTCTCAGATTGGCTAGTAGATATTGCCGAACAAGATGAACGCGTTATTGGCATTACGCCTGCCATGCGTGAAGGCTCAGGCCTTGTAGAGTTTTCACAACGTTACCCAGAGCGTTACCACGACGTTGCCATTGCTGAGCAACACGCCGTAACACTCGGCGCCGGTATGGCTTGTGACGGCTTAAAACCCGTGGTCGCGATTTACTCCACTTTCTTACAACGTGGTTATGACCAGTTGGTGCATGACGTAGCGGTGCAAAACCTACCAGTTATCTTTGCGATTGATCGCGCTGGCGTGGTCGGTCCCGACGGCCCTACGCATGCCGGCAGCTTTGATCTGAGCTTTATGCGTTGTTTGCCGAATATGGTCATCATGGCCCCGGCCAACGAAGACGAAACACGGCAAATGCTTTACACCGCGTGGACGCTAGACTGCCCGACCGCCGTACGCTATCCGCGTGGCAATGGCCCAGGCGTTGAAGTGCAGAAGCAAATGACGGCACTGCCCGTGGGCAAAGCCAGCACTGCGCGTGAAGGCCAAAAAGTAGCAATCCTAAACTTCGGCGCGCTACTACATGAATGCGAACCCGTTGCAGAAGCGCTCGACGCCACACTGGTGAATATGCGCTTTGTGAAGCCGCTAGATACCGAACTACTTGAAAAAATCGCTGCCAGCCACCAATTAATTGTGACTGTAGAAGACAACGCCGTGACCGGCGGCGCTGGCAGTGCGGTCAATGAATACTTGGCTGCTAACGGCCATACTGTCGAATTATTGAACCTTGGCTTGCCTGATGTGTATCTAGAACACGGCAGCCGTGAACAACTTTTGGAAGAAGCAGGCCTAAACGCCGAGCTAATTCAGCAAAGCATCGAAGCGCGCATTTCTTAGCGCCGCCTCGCTCAGTGACATACGCCTAAGGAGCGACCGAATGAGCACCACAACTGACTTACCAGATACCGCCGCACAACAAATCGAAGACGTACAGGGCCGCCCTGATACCCGTCGCATCCCGATTAACAAAGTTGGCATCAAAGACATTCAGCACCCAGTGCGTATTCGCGCACGTGCCGGCCACGACGAACACACCGTGGCCAACTTCAATATGTACGTAAACCTGCCACAGGATTTCAAAGGCACGCATATGTCGCGCTTTATCGAAATCCTCAACGCGCATGATTACGAAATCACCACCAAAAGCTTTGAAGAAATGCTGGGCGAGATGACCGAGCGCCTAGAAGCGGAAAGTGGCCATATTGAAATGACCTTCCCGTACTTCGTACAAAAGACCGCGCCGGTATCTGGCGTAAAGTCGATGATGGATTACGAAGTCACCTTTATTGGTGAAAAGCACGGCGACAAAATCGACGTTTGGGTGAAAGTGGTAGTGGCTGCTACTAGCCTTTGCCCTTGCTCAAAGAAAATTTCTGATCGTGGCGCCCACAACCAGCGCTCGCACATCACCATTACCGCGCTACTGAATGACTTTATGTGGATTGAAGAGTTGATCGACATTGCCGAGTCTGAAGCCAGCTGCGAGTTATGGAGCATTCTTAAGCGCCCAGACGAGAAATACGTCACCGAGCGCGCTTACGACAACCCTAAGTTTGTAGAAGACATTGTGCGTGATGTTGCCGCTGCCGTTGCAGCAGATCAACGCGTTGATGCCTTTGTGGTTGAATCCGAGAACTTTGAGTCCATTCATAACCACTCAGCCTACGCCCTCATTGAGCAGGATAAGCGCAACGCTTAAGCCTTTACTAAGGCCGCTTGTCAGTCGACAAGCGGTCTAACGACCGTTAACCTAAACGGTAAGTTTGTTATTAAACAATAACTTACTTGATCTGCAACACTCCCCCAACACCAATAAAACTAAACCGCTT
>JAPPPA010000057.1 GCA_028817755.1 Gammaproteobacteria bacterium
GGCGTTTAATAAGGCCATCCGTACTGCTGGCTTTTTGCCGAGAGCCGCCAAAGCCGTGGCTGTTCATGATGAGGGGGTAGGTTTGGCCGCCAGTAATTTCAGTTGGCTCGAAGAAGCTGATGGCGATGGTTTCACCGTCTAGTTCAGATTCCAGCGTGGTATCGAAGGCTCTGCCGGCAACAGTTTCGCCTAAGGGCGGTGCTTCGGTGACGCGTTCTATGAGCGGTTGCTGTGGTGACCCGCCACAGGCAATCAATAGCGTTGCCAATGCGGCAACACCCATTAGGTGTAAGTGATTCATGTTGTCCCCTCCTGCATGGTGCAGGTTGTATTTATGTGTCTATTTTAACGAATTAACGTAGGTAGGTCGAAAAGGGACAAAAGAGCGTTAGTAAGGGTTGGGCCTAGTATGGGTTTTTAAGACCCGGACGGTTTTTGTAGCGGCGGTGTAACCAGAAATATTGTTCTGGCGCGTCTTCTACGGCTTTTTCAATCAGTTGATTCATGCGTTCGGCATCGGCTACTTCGTCGCCGCTTGGGAAGTTGTCTAAGGCTTCGCCAAATTTAAGAACATACTTTTTGTTATCGGCACTGCGATGTACAAAGAACGGCACCACTTTGGCTTTACCGAGTTTGGCAAAGCGGCTGGTGGATGTATTGGTGAGTGCGGGTTCGCCCATAAATGGCACTACGGCGGTGTATTTGAAGGCTTTGCTTTGGTCGGCCGCGTACCAAACAGGGTAGCCTTCTTTCAGGCGTTTGATCATGCCGCGTACGTCGTCACGTGGAATAGCGTGTTTGGCGACTTTGCCGCGGAATTTAGACCAGGCCCAGTTAAGCACCTCGTTTTCGCTAGGGCGGAACATGGCGGCAATGTCGTGCTCAAGCGCGAGTAAGCGGCCGCTGAGTTCTAATGGTGTGAAGTGGGCGCTGAGCATAATCACGCCGCCTTCTGCTAAGGCCGCTTCTAAATGTTCTTTACCGCGGTATTCCACCAGTTTGCGGCAGCGCCATTCGGGTAACCACCAACACATTGCCATTTCTACAAAACCACGGCCGACAGCAATGAGGTGCTCACGCGCCAGTTGCTCTTGTTCTTCTGGGCTTAGATGCGGGAAGGCGATGCCGATATTTACCTCGGTGATTCGACGGCGCGATTTGAGGTTCCACGCGAGCTTGCCCAAGCCTTTACCAACCGCCATTCGCGCTGCTTGAGGCAGTTGCACAATCGCCCATAACAAACCAAGCACAAACCAAACGCCCCAATGTTTGGGGTGAAGCAAGCGGTAGGAAAAACGCGGTCGGGTCATGTTTGTGTGTGGCCTCGGGTAATGACTGGCTGCTATTCTACGTTCAACAGAGACCACAATAAGCAAAGACATGCCAAGTCGCACCTCTATTCCTGATTATTCCTCCGCAAAAGTTCTGGTTTTGGGCGATGTGATGTTGGATCGCTACTGGAGCGGTTCTACTAGCCGAGTTTCGCCAGAGGCGCCGGTGCCAGTGGTGTTGCACGGCAAAGAGCGCGACTGCTTAGGTGGCGCGGGTAACGTGGCCGCCAATATTGCCGCCTTAGGCGGGCAAGTAGGTTTGATGGGCGCCGTGGGGGCGGACCGTGCGGCCGACGAGTTGGAAGCCTTTTTAGCCGAGCAAGGTGTGCATGCACACTTGCAACGTGTGGATGGTTATCCCACCACTGTGAAATTACGCGTGTTGAGCCGTAACCAGCAATTGGTGCGTATTGACTTTGAAGACACGCAAATGCCAGTGCCGCATGACGCGATGTTGGAAAGCTTTAAACAGGTGCTGCCTGACTATAACTTGGTGGTGCTTTCAGACTACGCCAAAGGCGTACTAGCGAATCCGCAACCTTATATTGAGGCTGCGCGTGCCGCGGGCCTAACCGTGCTGGTTGACCCGAAAGGTAGTGACTTTGATAAATACCGCGGCGCGACATTACTAACGCCTAACCGCAGTGAATTTGAATTAGTAACCGGCCCAGCCGGTGGCGACGATGACATCGTTGAAAAAGCCCGCAAGCTGATGAGTGATTGTGGCCTAGACATGTTGCTAGTGACGCGTAGCGAAGAAGGCATGAGCCTTGTGCCGCCGAGCGAAAAACCGCTGCATATTCCTACCCACGCACAAGAAGTGTTTGATGTAACCGGCGCGGGTGACACCGTAATTGGCACCTTGGCAGCCGGTATGGCTGCGGGTGTAGCGGTAAAAGATGCGGTGCGTTTTGCGAATTTAGCTGCCAGTGTGGCGGTCGCGAAAATCGGCGCGGTGCAGGTAACACCTGCGCAGTTGCGCCGCGCGGCACACCAAACTTGGGGTAGCCCAAATGGTGTGGTCACCAAGCAAGAGTTGCTCGAAAAGATTGAAGACGCTCGCGCACATGGTGAGCGTGTGGTGTTTACCAATGGCTGTTTTGACTTGTTGCATCCCGGCCATGTCGCGTACCTAGAACAAGCTAAAAGCTTGGGCGATCGGCTAGTGGTGGCGGTGAATACCAGCGATTCCGTCAGCCGCCTTAAAGGCCCAACACGTCCAATTAACGACACTACGCAACGTATGGCTGTATTGGCCGGTTTGGCGAGTGTGGATTGGGTGGTGCCGTTTGGCGAAGACACACCAGCCGAGCTGATTGCCGAAGTGTTACCCGATGTTTTGGTGAAAGGTGGTGACTACAAACCGGATGAAATTGCTGGTGCCGACACCGTAACGGCGAATGGTGGTCAGGTAGAAGTGCTGCAATTCTTAGAAGGCTATTCCACCACCAGCATGGTGAAACGCATTCTTAGCGCGGGTGAGTAACGAGCAGTGTTGCGCTATCGCCTAGTGCTGGCGTTGCTAAGTCCGGTTATTTGGACTTACTTATGGATGCGCGGCCGTAATGAACCTGCTTACCGCCAGCGTTGGCGTGAGCGCTTGGGTTTTGTGTCAGTTACACCCGGCGCAGAGTTATGGATTCATGGTGCTTCGTTAGGCGAGTTGGTAGCGGCTAAGCCGCTGATTGATCATTACTTGGCTGGGGGGCAATCGTTACTTATTACGGCGTTCACGCCGGCAGGTTCTGAGTTTGTAAGCCGAACCTATGGCGACAAGGTGGCGCATTGTTATTTGCCGTTGGATTGGCCGGGCGCAGTGAGTCGGTTTTTAAACACGGCCAAACCGCAACGTTTGGTGGTGTTAGAAACAGAGCTTTGGCCCAACCTGCTAAACGCTTGCAATCAACGCAAGATAGATGTGCGTTACGCCAGCGCGCGATTAACAGAAGGTTCGGTGAGCGGTTATCAGCGTTTCTTAAGCGTGAAGGCATTGCAGAAAGTATTGGCGCCAATTGCCGCCATTGCGGTGCAAACGGATGCGGATAAAGAGCGCTTTGTAGCGCTTGGTGCAAACCCTAACTCTGTGGTTGTTGCAGGTAATATTAAGTTCGATCTGTCTTTGCCTGAGGGTTTTGAAAGCAAGCTCGCCGCGGTGAAGGAAACGGTGGTGGGTCGAACCGTGTTACTTGCCGCCAGTACGCATGCAGGTGAAGAGCAGGCAAGTCTAGAAATCTATCAAGCTCTAAAGCCAGCCATGCCGTTGTTGTTGTTGGTAATCGCGCCGCGTCACAAAAATCGTTTTGATGAAGTGGCTAACGACCTTGCGGCGCAGACCAAATTGGCAAGGCGTTCTTTGGGTGAAAATGTATCGCCGGAAACCGATGTGTACTTGGCCGACACCTTAGGCGAGTTAGTGCAGTTTTACGCCGTGGCGGATGTGGCCTTTGTGGCGGGCAGCTTGGCGAATATTGGCGGCCACAATGTTTTAGAGCCTGCTTTGGTAAACACCGCAGTAGTAGTTGGCCCGCACTTGCATGAGCAACCGGTGGCGCAGGAGTTGGTGACGCAAGGCGCCGTGTTACAAGGGCAAGATCAAGAGCAGCTTCAGCAACATTGCCAAACGTTGTTGGAAAACGAGGCTGCTCGCGTAGCGTTAGCAGAGAAAGCCAGCGCGTTTTTAGAAGCTAACCGTGGCGCCTTGGCGCGCACGATTGCGTTGCTTAATTAAGGCTGCTCGCCTACGTCAGAATAGTCGCTAAGCGAGTTTTCTAGCCAGCCATTTAATACCACCAAATGCTCCGGGCTCAGGCTGCCTTCGGCGCGGTATAAACGAATCAAGCTCAGTGCGTAGTCGTAACGTGATTTAGCGAAATCCCGCTGCGCACGGAATAAACCACTGCGCGCCGCCAATACATCCACGCTGGTACGTGTGCCTACGTCGTAACCGGCTTGCGTCGCTTCTAGCGCGGTTTTATTCGACTCAACTGCCTGGCCTAGGGCCTGTACACGGCGAATAGAGCTAGACATGGCGCGATAAGCCGCGCGGGTTTCGCGCTCTACAGTGCGGCGGGTTTGTTCGGTTTGCTGTTCAGCTTGGACTTTTTGATAGCTCGCTTGGCGCGCTCTGGAAGATGTTGTGCCACCACTAAAGAGCGGAATGTTGAGTTGTAGACCTATGGATGCCCCTTTCCGGTCGCTCCCAAAGGTGGGGGAGTCCAAGTTGTCTTGTCTGCCGTAGCCCGCTTCAGCTTGTAGGCTTGGTAGGTGTCCGGCTTTCAGTGCGCCCATCTGTTTGTTAGCAATAGCTGTTTGGAGCTTGGCCCTCGCTAGCTGTGGGTTGTTTTGCATCGCGCGATCTACCCAGTCTTGGTTACTACCCGCAGGAGCGCTCATTGGAATTTGTGCTTTTAGGTCTGGTAGCTCGTCAATGTGCTGGCCGGCAATTTCACGCATGATGTCTTTTGCGTTTTCCATTTCTTGCTCGGCAAGAATCAGTTGCGCATCGGCTAAGTCATAACTGGCTTGGGCTTCTTGTACATCGGTGACGGCAATTAAGCCAACCTCATAACGTTTCTGTGCTTGTTCTAATTGGCTACTAATCGCTTCGCGTTCTGCTTGAGCTGTGACTAAATCTGTTTTTGCGGCTAGAAAAGCAAAATACGCTTCGGCCGCACGGGCAACTAGTTCTTGCTCAGCTAGGTAGCGATCTAGCTCTGCTTGTTTGCTTTGTAGTTTGCCAATGGCTAGGTTTGCGAACTGGTCAAACCGCAGAATGCTTTGGGTAATGCTGAGTTGGTAAGCTGTTTCCGTATAGTTATCTTCGGCCGTTCTAATGGTCTGCGTTTGGAAGTCGAAGCTGTCAACGCTGACGTCGCGGTAGGTGCCTGAGGCGGTTATGTTCACTTGTGGTAGTAGCGCGCCGCGAGCTTGCTTCTCGTTTTCACTGGTTGCGTCAGCTGCCGCCAGCGCACCTTGATAAGCTGGGTCGGTTTGGCGCGCTGAGTGGTAAACCTCTAGCAGGGCATTGGCCTGTACTTGGC
>JAPPPA010000199.1 GCA_028817755.1 Gammaproteobacteria bacterium
AATGGGTACTTTCTTGGTGAGTTCCGGCGTGTTGGTTTCGGTACATGCCTTTGCTACCGACCCAGAGCGCGGTGCGTGGATTTTGGTGATGATGACGTTGTTTGTCGGCGTGGGCCTGTTCCTATACGCATGGCGCGCGCCGTACATTACCTCGGTGGGTAAATTTAACTGGCTAAGCCGCGAAGCCCTGTTGCTTGTGAATAACGTATTGCTCGTTGTGGCAGCGCTAACGGTATTAACTGGCACTTTGTACCCGATTGCGATGGACTGGTTAAACGCAGGCAAAATTTCCGTAGGGCCGCCGTACTTTAACGCCGTATTCGTGCCGTTGATGTTGCCGCTTATGCTGGCCATGGGTTTTGGCGTGGCGGCGCGATGGAAGCGAGACAGTAAGTTGCTGCTTAATCGCTTAGCCATTGCTGCGTTGGTTGCTGCGGGCTTAGGTCTGCTATTCAACCTGGTTGTGGTGGAGCAAAACAGTGTACTGATTGCTACGTCAGTGTTTCTGGCATTCTGGGTGTTAGTGACCGCAGCGCGCGAGCCGATTCAGCGTATTCGCAGTAAAGGCAGCATTGCCGCAGGCATGAAGAGCTTCCCGTTGCACTTGCATGGCATGGTGATCGCTCACATTGGTCTTGCGATTACCGCCTTGGGTATTGCGGTGACGAGTGCGGATAGCGCGCATGCTGATTCGGTAATCAAGCGCGGCGAGATTATGGAGTTAGGCGGTTACGAGTTCACGTTTATGAACTTAACCGAAGAAGCTGGCCCGAACTACGACGCCACGCGTGCCAGCATTAAAGTTGAGTACGACAACGAGCACGTTGCTTGGCTGTACCCAGAAAAACGTATTTACCGTGTGCAAACCAGCCCGATGACGGAAGCCGGAATTGATGCTGGTTTTACTCGTGATGTGTATGTGTCTCTCGGTGAGCCGGTGGGTAATGACAGCTGGAGTTTCCGCGTACAGGTGAAGCCGTTAGTACGTTGGATTTGGCTAGGCACTATCTTTATGGCGCTGGGCGGTTTACTGGCGGTGTGTGATCCGCGCTATCGCAGCAAGCAGAAGGCGGCACAACGATGAAACGATTTATTTTGCCGGTTGTGTTTCTAGGTGGCCTAGTGACCTTGTTGGCCGCAGGCCTTGGGCTAAACCCGCGTGAAGTGCCGTCGCCGCTGATTGGTAAGCCGGTGCCACCTTTTGCCTTGCCGACCTTAAACGCGCCTGACCGCCAAGTTGGTCATACGGAGCTGAAAGGGCAGCCTTACCTGTTTAATGTTTGGGCGAGCTGGTGTCCTACCTGCTACCAAGAACATGAGTTGCTGGTAGAGCTGTCGCAGCGTGGCGTTAATGTTGTTGGCCTAAATATTGAAGATAAGCGTGAAGATGCGCTGAAAATGCTGGCGCGCGGTGGTAACCCTTACAGTGTGGTGCTGGTAGATGCAGATGGGCGCTCACGTATTGATTGGGGCGTAATCGCCACGCCAGAAACTTTTGTGGTGGACGCGCAAGGCATTATTCGCCATAAGCACACCGGCGCAATTACTTGGAAAGATTGGCAGGAAACGATCGCACCATTATTTGAGCAGCTTTATCGTGAAATGGAGCCTGCCAATGGCTAATGCTTTGTTTAACGTTGTGCGCGCGATTGGCTTGTCTTTGATTTTCGCCATGCCAGCGTTCGCCATCGATAGTTTTCAGCTACCAGAAGACCCAGCAACATTGACACGCTATCAAGTGTTGGCGGAAGAATTTCGCTGCTTGGTTTGTCAGAACCAGAATTTGGCCGATTCCAATGCTGATCTCGCAAATGATTTGAAACGCGAGTTGGTAGAGCTACTAGAAAGTGGCAAATCAGACGATCAGATTCGTGAATTCTTAGTCGCGCGGTACGGTGATTTCGTTTTGTATCGCCCGCCCGTGAATAAGGCTACGGCGATGTTATGGCTGGCGCCACTGATTGGCGTGTTGGGTATCGGCTTAGTGGTGGTATTGCTATGGCGCCGAGGCCGGAATGAAGGCGATGTTGTAACCGCCGAGCCTGTTGTTGATGAAGACATATCTAACGCATTAAACGAATTGCGGGCCGCAAAGGCAGAGCCGCAAGACAAAGAGAGCTAACGTGACCTTATTTTTATTGAGTTGTGCGGTTTTACTTGTGGCGGTATTGCTATGGGTTGGCGGGCCGCTATGGCGTAAGCAGACTGAGTTAGAGGCGAACGAGCAAGCGCTACAGGCGCAAGCGGCTGCCAATAAAGAAGCATTGCAGTCACAGTTACAAGAAGCCGAAGATGAATTGGCGGCAGGGCGCTTAGATGAGGCAGCTTTTAAAGAAACAGAACAAGAGCTGGCCAAGCGCCTAGTGGAAGAAACTAAAGCGGTTGAAAGTGCTGCAACGTCACGCGCGCCACAGCCGGTTCTTTTTGTGTGTTTGGGCTTGTTTGTGGCTGCGTTGTCTACTGGACTTTATTTGGACCTGGGTAAGCCTAAATTAGTGACTGACAGCGCTGTGGTTACTGAACTCGCTTCTAATGAAGAATTAACACCTCAGCAGGCTGAGCAGCGTGTGCAGCAACTGCGCCAGCAGCTTGAGGTGAATGCTCAAAACCCAACCGCATGGGCTGAGTTAGCGCGCTTAGAGCGTCGGTTAGGTGATACAGCCGCGGCGACGCGTAGCTACCAGCATGCACAAATGTTGGCGCCAAATGATGGCCTGAAGACTGAGCTGCAGTTAGAAATGGTGGAAACCTTTGCTTTGCACGCAGAGCAGTCGGGCGGTGCAATTCCGCCTATGGCCTTAGTAGTGGTGAATGATGTGCTCTCAAGGCATGAAGAGCACCCTAGAGCGCTTTGGTACGGATCTATGTTGGCAGAAAGCGCTGGCCAGCGTGATGTAGCGATGGCGCGTATCGAGAAACTATTGTCATTGAATCCTCCTGAGCAAATTCGCGGTGCGCTGGAGCAGCAATTAGCGGCATGGCGCGCTGAAGCCGGAGCAAGCAATGCAGCAGCAGAACCGTCGTCATCTGCAGCAGCTGGGCGTGAGATTGTCGTTAATGTAGATATTCCAAACGGCGTGGATTTGGGTAATACCAATGCTGCAACTCTGTTTGTGTATGCCCGCGCAGCTGGCGGCCCGAAAATGCCGTTGGCGGTACAGCGCTATGAGTCGCCTATCTTTCCGCTAAGTGTGAAATTGAATGACAGCATGGCGATGGTGCAAGGCACCCAGCTAGGCGCTTATGAGCAGCTAGAAGTGGTGGCTCGTGTGAGCTTTATTGGTGATGCGATTCCGCAGCCTGGGGATTGGTTTGGCGCCAAGGTGATTTCCAAAGAGCAGAATGAGGTTGCTATTGGGATTGATACTTTGGTGGAGTAGCTAACGTTTCGACGGGGTAAGCTGCTCAGTCGAACCTAATGGCTTTGCCATTGGTTCTCGGTATAGGTGGATGTGGCTTCATGGCCGCTTTGCTTGGATACATCGGGATTGGCTCCCTGCGGTCGCCGTCAAACGCTTGGTTCGTTTGATCGAACCGGCGGTTTTGGCTTCAAAGCCCGTCCAGCGCAAATACAAAAAAGGCCCGTCTGTGACGGGCCTTTTTTGTATTTGGCGGAGGAGGAGGGATTCGAACCCTCGAAGGGCTATTAACCCTTGCTGGTTTTCAAGACCAGTGCATTCAACCGCTCTGCCACCCCTCCGCAGGAGTTACGCTGTGTAGCGATTTTGAGCGCGCAAAGATACAGATTTTTTTTCGTTTTCGCTAGCAAAAAATGCGGTTTTTGCTGAAAAAATGACTTTCTGGCGCTTGAAGCTGTCGAATGTTGCGGTAGGCTTGAAATGACTTGAAATTTGTCTATTTACCCTCAGTTATTTCTTGCTAGGCTTAGGCCTGCTTTATTAATTCATTACTCGGGTCAAAAGGAGACCTAAGACCATGAATCAGGATTTTGATCGTCGTTATTCACAAGCTGAAGATGCGGTGGTTAGCCGTGGCCAACCGTCGTTGCTAGAAACGAATAAAGTTTTACGCCAAACGTACATGTTGTTGGCGATGACTTTGCTATTTAGTGCCGGCACCGCGTTTGTTGGTATGACTGTGTTTAACAAGCCAGTTAACTGGATCTTAGATTTGGTTGTGACTTTTGGTTTGTTGTTTGCCCTGAACTGGCAGCGTAATAGCGTGATGGCGTTACCGTTGGTGTTCGCGTTCACTGGCTGGATTGGTTTGTCGCTAGGTCCAATCCTTAGTATCTATATGCAGATCGGCAATGGTTCTGACCTCATTGTGCAAGCCCTAGGCGCTACAGCCTTGGTGTTCTTTGCGCTGTCGGCCTACACCTTGCGTACGCAGAAAGACTTCAGCTTTATGGGCGGCTTCCTGTTTGTTGGTTTAATCGTTGCGGTTATCGCGTCTATTGCCAATATTTGGTTGCAAATCCCTGTGCTACAACTGGTTATCCCAGCAGCATTTGTGCTGATTGCGAGTGGCCTGATCTTGTTTGATACCAGCCGTATTATTCACGGTGGTGAAACCAACTATGTAATGGCGACAGTAAGTTTGTATCTGAACATCTATATTCTGTTCATGAACCTACTGAGCTTGCTAACAAGCCTAAGCAGCGACGACTAACCTCAGCGTCTAGTTTGCTTAAAGAAAAGGCCTCGCTTGCGGGGCCTTTTTTTATAGCAGTGCTATACAAGCAGGGCGGTTCTGGCTGCACTAGAATGAGCGCTGTTAAATAACAATAAAGCCGGAGAGGGTGGTTATGTCTCGTTCGTTTGCGAGTTTTGAAGAGTTTTATCCGTTTTATTTATCTGAGCACAGTAATCAGACCTGTCGCCGGTTGCACTTTATCGGCACAACTATGGGCTTGCTGCTATTCACTGCGGCAATTGTTACGCAGAACTATTGGCTGTTCTTGCTTGGTTTTGTGCAGGGTTATGCTTGGGCTTGGGTTGGCCACTTTTTCTTTGAGCACAACAAGCCGGCTACGTTTAAGTATCCGTTTTATAGCTTTGTGGGTGACTGGTATATGTACCGAGATATGCTCACCGGAAAAATTAAGTGGTAATACATACCAACAAAAAGGCCCGCTAATGCGGGCCTTTTTTTATAGCTTAAAGCTGTAATCGAAACTGATGCCAAAGTCCGGCGCGGTTTCGGTAGGGACGTCTTCTGTTAAGCGAAAGCTCCAGAAGCCCTTGGCGGTTTCTCCGTAAAGTCCAAAGCCGATATTGCCGCTGGCACTGCCAAGCGCCTTAATATCGCTGTCATAC
>JAPPPA010000228.1 GCA_028817755.1 Gammaproteobacteria bacterium
TGTTGATGGGCCTAACGCCGATCAAGCTGCCGACGTATTTAATCGTTATCCAAATTGTCATGTTGGCCGGCACCATTGTGTTTGTGAACGCCGGTACGCAGTTAGCGGAGCTGGATTCTTTGGCCGGGATTTTGTCGCCTAAGCTACTCGGCTCTTTTGTGTTGCTGGGCGTGTTCCCGCTGATTGCGAAGAAGTTTATTGAGCGCATTCAGGCCAGCATGGTTTATAGGGGTTACAAGGAACCGAATTCATTCGACCGCAACTTGATTGTGATTGGTGCTGGCGCTGGTGGTTTGGTTACGAGCTATATTGCTGCGGCGGTAAAAGCCAAAGTCACTTTGATCGAAAAGAATGCGATGGGCGGTGACTGCCTGAACACCGGTTGCGTGCCATCTAAAGCATTGATTCGTTCGGCGAAGGCCGTGCATCAAGCTCAGAACGCTGACAAGTATGGTTTGAAGCCGATGCAGCCAGAGTTTGAGTTCAGCACCGTGATGGATCGCGTGCATAACGTGATTAAGGCGATTGAACCGCATGACTCGGTAGAGCGTTACACCGACCTAGGCGTGGAGTGCCTGCAAGGCACGGCCAAGCTGATTTCACCTTGGGAAGTTGAAGTACAACTTAACGACGGCACCATGCAAACGCTGTCTGCCCGCAATATCGTTATTGCTACCGGCGCGCGTCCATTTGTGCCGCCAATTCCGGGTTTGGATCAAGTTGAATACCTGACCTCAGATAACGTTTGGAACCTACGTGAAAAACCAAAGCGTTTGGTGGTACTGGGCGGCGGCCCAATTGGTTGCGAGCTGACGCAAACCTTTAACCGTTTGGGTAGCCAAGTCACGCAAGTGGAAATGCTGCCGCGTTTAATGCTGCGTGAAGATCCGGAAATTTCTGAGTTGGTGATGGAGAAATTCACCAACGAAGGTGTGGATGTTCGCGTGGGCACGCAGGCTAAAGAAGTGCGTGTGAACAACGGTGTGAAAACATTGGTATGCGAGGCTGACGGCGAAGAAGTTGAGATTGAGTTTGATGAAATCTTGATCGCGGTAGGGCGCCAAGCCCGCTTAGAAGGCTTTGGCCTAGAAGAGCTAGGTGTTCGCACTGAGCGCACCGTGGTGGTAGATGATTTCCTACGCACCAACTTCCCGAATATCTTTGCTTGTGGCGATGTGGCTGGGCCATATCAGTTCACCCATACCGCGGCACACCAAGCCTGGTATGCCGCGGTGAATGCCTTGTTTGGGCAGTTTAAGAAATTCCGTGCCGATTACTCTGTCATTCCTTGGGCTACGTTTACCGACCCTGAAGTCGCCCGCGTGGGCCTAAATGAGCAAGACGCGAAAGAGCAAGGCGTGGAATACGAAGTCACCACCTATGGCCTAGATGACCTAGACCGCGCCATCGCCGACGGCAGCGCACACGGCGTAGTTAAAGTACTCACCGTGCCCGGTAAAGATAAGATTTTGGGTGTCACCATCGCCGGTGAGCACGCCGGTGATTTGGTTGCCGAGTATGTATTGGCCATGCGTCATGGCCTTGGCATGAACAAAATCCTTGGCACTATTCACAGTTACCCAACCTTCTCCGAGGCGAACAAATACGCAGCGGGCGAATGGAAAAAAGCCCATGCGCCAGAAGGCATTCTTAAGTTGCTAGAGAAGTACCACGCTTGGCGCCGAGGTTAATGAATCGGGGCTAGGCGTTTTCTTGTTCGCGATACTGGCTGGGAGTTAGCCCAGTCCAGCGTTTAAACGCACGGCTGAAATTACTTTGGTCGCTAAAACCAAGGCGAAAGGTGATTTCTACCAGTGAACGATTACTGTTTCGTAACCAGTTTTGCGCCATTTCTTGCTGAACCTTTTCTCGCAGCTGCGTAAAACTTTCACCGGCATCGCTTAGTTGGCGCTGCAGTGAGCGGGCTGATAGGTGCAGCTTGGAGGCGATCAGTTCAATGCTCGGCAGGCCGCTCGCGAGCGCGTCTAAAATCGCTTGTCGCGTTTTATCCACAATATTGTCAGTCAGCTCGGCTAGGTAGGCAGTAATCACGCTGTCATTGGCGGCTGCAATCGCTGCGTTAGCCAGTGGTAGCGGTCTGTTAGTCAGGTCGCTATTGACGACCAGTGCCCAACGATCTTGCTCAAAGCTCACCGGGCATTCAAAGAAGCTTTCGTAATCATCACGGTTTTCCGGCGTTGGGCTGCGCAGCTCAATACGTGTGGCTGTGCCGCTGTAGTCTTGCAGCATCATGCGTGCAATTTGCACGGTGGTTGCAATAAATGCCTCCATGCCGTGTCGGACGACGGCGATGGTAGGTACAAATTCAACGACTAATTCATCGTCATGTTGATGCGCGATGATATGGGCTGCGGTGCTCACAATATGAGAAAAGCGTACTAGGCGTTGTAGCGCATCAGCCATGGTGTCGCTAGCGAGCAAGGCAGGGCCTAGGCCGTGCAAGGTCCCGGGTTGAACATACTGCGGCACGGTTAATGGAAAGCAGTAATTACCGCTGGCTTCAGTGGCGAGCTCCCAGAGCCGAGACATGTTGTCGACGGGGTAACGCGCATTCGGATCTTTTAGCCAGCTGATATCTAAACCGGCTTCGGCAAAGAGGCTTTCGCTTAGCAGGTTTTGCGCCTCCAGTGCGCCGCGGATAGCGATCGCCCAAGTCACAATAGTGGTTGCTTCTGTCATGTTCGCATTATGCAAATTTGTCGCTGCAAACCACAACTTGGCGCGAAATAACCATACCTAGCTAAGGCATGGTTTTAGGATGCTAGGCCTCACTAGGTGAATAAAAAGTTACAAAAAGTTCTACACTGGCTACAGCGCAATAACCGTAAGTTAGGTTGCTGCAGGCGCAGAAATTGGGAGTACAAATGTTCTATAAAAAAGTAATGTTATCTGGCGCGGTCACTTTCCTCGCAGCCTGTGGCGGGAGCCAGCTTGCCGTTGAAGAGGGCGCTGATGAGCACGGTTTTACCGCGCCGACTGAGCACACAATTCGTGCCAATCAGGCCGTGGCTGACAAGCTACCTATCGCCGATCAATCTGACTTTGATGACGCCGCCCGAGGTTTGATCGCGTCACCAGAGTCGTTAGTGGTGACGCACCCTGAAACCGGAGAGACGGTTTGGAATCATGATGCCTTTGCATTTATTGATGGTGCAGACGCGCCAGCCTCAGTAAACCCGAGCTTATGGCGACAGGCGCAGCTAAATAACCAAGCTGGCCTATTCAAAGTCACTGAAGGCATTTACCAATTACGTGCTTTTGATCTTGCCAATTTGACCATTATCGAGGGCGACAAGGGTTGGGTTTTGGTTGACCCGCTAACAAGCAAAGAAACCGCTGAGGCCGCCATTAATTTCGCCCGTGAGCATTTGGGCGAGAAACCAGTCACCGGCATCTTGTTTACCCATAGTCATATTGACCACTTCGGCGGTGTCGATGGTGTATTGCAGTACGCCGCTGACGATGTGCGTTTGGTGGCGCCCGTTGGGTTTATGGAAGAAGCCACTAGCGAGAACGTCATGGCTGGTGTGCCAATGCAGCGCCGTGCGGGCTTTATGTATGGCCGTTATTTGCCGCGTAGTCCACGTGGACACGTAGATACAGGCCTCGGTAAAGAACCCCCATTTGTTGGCAGTATCGGCATTGCCGAGCCGACCGACATCATTACCGAAACCGGGCAAACACTAGTAGTGGATGGTGTGGAAATTGTGTTCCAAAACGCGCCGGGTTCAGAGGCGCCAGCCGAGTTCACCTTCTACTTGCCGAAGCATAAAGCTTACTGTGGCGGTGAAGTGGTTTCGCGCAATATGCACAACCTCTACACCCTGCGCGGCGCCAAAGTACGCGATGCCCTGAAATGGGCGGCGTATATCGATGAAGCCGTGCATATGTTTGGTGATGCCGAAGTGTATTTCGGTACTCACCACTGGCCGTTATGGGGTTCAGAAAATATTCGTGAGTTCATGTACGCCCAGCGAGATATGTATAAATATTTGCATGACCAAACCATGCGCCTAGCGAGCTGGGGGGCTACGCCCAACGAAATTGCTAGCCAAATTCAAATGCCAGAAACCTTGGCCCAGCGTTTTGCTAGCCGTGGTTATTACGGCACGCCAATGCATAACAGCAAGGCGGTATACCAAGGTTACTTCGGCTGGTATGACGGTAACCCCGCCAATTTGCACCCCTTGCCTGAGGCTGATGCGGGTCTGAAATTCGTTGAATACATGGGCGGCGCGGATGCCGTATTAGAAAAGGCGCAAAGCGATTTTGATAACGGCGAATATCGCTGGGTGGCGCAGGTGCTGAATAAACTGGTCTTTGCAGAGCCAGATAACAACGCCGCTAAAGCCTTGTTAGCCAAAACCTACGATCAGCTTGGTTATCAAGCGGAATCCGGCCCTTGGCGTGATGTGTATTTGTCAGCAGCCTACGAGCTACGTCACGGCGCGCCAGAAGAAGGCGTTAGCCTGTCGAACGCTTTGGAGTTGATGCGTGCCATTCCTCGGGATAAGTTTTTCGAATCAATGGCCGCGCGTTTAGATCCTGAAAAGATTGATGGCAAAACCACCAAAGTGGCCTTTACCTTCACTGACCTAGGCGAGAGCTATACGCTGTGGTTAAGCAATAACGTGCTGCACCACAAGACCGGTAAAGACGATGATGTGGATGCCGAACTCGCCTTAACGCATGCGTTATTCCTGAAAATGGTGACGGGTGAAGCGGGTATTCGTGACACGTTGTTTGGGGATGATTTGCAGCTCAGCGGTAGCCGTTTGAAACTGCTGGCGTTGTTGAATGCGATTGATAAACCTGATGGGACTTATGCTTTGGTAACGCCGGAGTAATGATGGTTCTCTAGTGGTTTTTTCGGCCCTAGAGACTTCTACACGCTTTCGGTTAGAACCCACTAAAGGCCGAGTTACTTTTCTTTGGCAGCAAAGAAAAGTAACCAAAAGAAAGCTGGTCCCGCTCTACGGCTGCTTCGCAGTTCCCTGCGCTACTCACAATGATCTGGGTTTGCTGAAGGGGCGTCCTGCCCCTGCAGCAAAGCTCGGCGCCCTGCCTCGCCCGCTTCGCGGCCTAATCAGCTCATTGCTCCGTTGCTCGGCCGTAAAGGAGGGCGGGGGAAGAGACCGTTTATCAATTCACGTAGCGTGAGATGTTTCTAAGTGGGCCCCTTCTGCACAGCTGAGCATCGCAGTGAATTTTGGATTGAGGGAGCGGCCTGTTTGAGCGAAGC
>JAPPPA010000263.1 GCA_028817755.1 Gammaproteobacteria bacterium
ACGTGTTCAGCTCGCGCTCAAAGGGTGAACTCGCCGGGGTCCCCTACATTCCTTGGGCCAGGGATGTGGTCGTCTGTAGCCATTAAGCGCACAAAACCTTCGATAAGGTCGTCTACGTAGCAAAATGATCGTGTTTGAGAGCCGTCACCATAGAGTGTTATTGGGGCGCCGCGTAATGCTTGAACAATGAAATTGGACACCACGCGACCATCGTTTGGGTGCATCCGGGGGCCGTAGGTATTAAAGATTCGACCAACCTTAATCTTTACCCCGTGCTGGCGGTGGTAATCAAAGAAAAGGGTCTCAGCACAGCGTTTGCCTTCGTCGTAGCAAGAGCGGATACCTGTCGGGTTTACGTGGCCCCAATAGCTTTCTGGCTGAGGGTGAATTTGTGGGTCTCCATAAACTTCACTTGTCGACGCTTGGAAAACCTTCGCTTGTACACGCTTGGCTAAACCGAGCATGTTAATAGCGCCATGTACGCTTGTTTTAGTCGTTTGCACAGGGTCAAACTGATAATGCACAGGTGAGGCGGGGCAGGCCAAGTTGTAAATTTCGTCAACTTCTACATAGAGAGGAAAGGTGACATCATGACGCATAAACTCAAAATGTGGATGATCAAGGAGGTGCTCAATGTTCATCTTGCTGCCGGTAAAGAAATTATCCACGCAAAGCACGTCGTGCCCTTCCTCAAGTAGGCGCTCACAGAGGTGAGAGCCCAAAAATCCGGCGCCGCCAGTTACCATGATGCGTTTTAGTGGATGCAGCATTGTTTTTCCTTCTTCTAGATGCGCTAATAATAGCGTGACGCATGCCATACCACTATTAGCAAATTGAAAAAATGAAGCCACGTGTATTGCCAGAGGTTTTTAGCCAACTAGTTCAGGTGCACTCCATGGTTGAGAATGGAGTGCTACCTACTTCTCTTGATGTAGAAGTGGATGCTTTTGAGTCGGAATTAAGGACATGGCGCAATCAGGAAATGGCGTTGATTGCGAGCGACGACATCGCAATGAAGGCGAATGTGCCCGACACCCTGCTAGCTGTTACCTCTGTTGCAGAAAAAGCGACACAAGCGGCGGTAGAGTTGCATCTATCTAAACTACAACAGCGTTATGGAGTTTGCTGTAAGCCTGACGGTGAAGAGGTTTCTTTTACCGTCTTGGGAATGGGCAAGTTAGGTGGTCGAGAGTTAAATTTTTCTTCGGATATTGATCTTATTTGTCTGTATGACGCTCCCGGCGTTTGCGACGGTTCAGGGAGGCTGTCTGCTGAAGAGTTTTATACAAAACTAGTGAAGGCGGTGACCAAAAGCCTGAACAGCATCACAGCAGAGGGGTTTGTCTTTCGTGTGGATTTGCGTTTGCGGCCTTATGGTGGCGCAGGCCCACTGGCTATGCATTTTGACCAGGCTGAGGCGTATTACGAAATGCATGGCCGCGACTGGGAGCGTTATGCCTTTATTAAGGCGCGACCTGTTGCTGGTGATATTGCTGCAGGAGAAGCGTTTTTAGAACGCCTAAAGCCGTTTATTTAACGCCGCTATTTAGACTTTACTGCGCTGCATGGTTTGCGAGACTTAAAAGCCAAAATTGAGAAGCAGTACGCGCAGAAACGCTTGGATGACAATATTAAACTGGGTCCGGGTGGTATTCGTGAAATTGAGTTCATCGCTCAATCCTTCCAGTTGGTGCGTGGAGGTCATTGCGAGGAGCTCCAGACGCAATCCTTATACAAAGCGCTGGCAGCTGCAGAACAGCTAGGTTTTCTCGATCAAAAAGCGTATGCCGCTTTGTTGGAGGCTTATGAGTTTTTACGCATGGTCGAAAACCGCCTGCAACAGCGTCGCGATCAGCAGGTGCACCATTTACCCGAAAGTGAGGCTGAGCAAGAGCTGCTAAGCGGCGTGCTGGGCGTTGATGACTACGGTGCGTTCTTGGCGGTATTGGATGCTCAGCGGGCTGTGGTTCGAGAGCAATTTCAACAGGTGTTAGTGACTGACTCCAGTGAAGAAAGTGCGGTTTCAAGAGAAGTTGGTGAAGCTTTCTCGGGCCTGAAGAATTCAGCGGCTTATGAGCAATTGAGCGAGCGTGCTCAAGGATATATAGCCCAGATAATGTCGCACCTGAGCCGATCTGATTTTTCTGCCGATGCGCTGGATTTTTTGGTCCGGTTGGTCGAGCAAGTGCTCAAGCGCTCAACTTATTTGGCTTGGCTAGCGGAGCAACCAGCAGCGCTGCAAAGACTATTGTTCTTTGCTACCCGTTCCAGCTGGATGGCTGAACAGGTATTGCAGCAGCCAGCACTAATGGATGAATTGGTTGATGATCGTGCGTTACAAAGTTTGCCGAATGCAGAACAAAAGTCAGCACTACTCTTGCAGCAGCTAAGCCGCGTACCTAGCGATGACTTAGAGCAAGCTATGGATGTTTGCCGTCGGTTTAAAGCGTCGCAGCAATTTCTTATAGCCGCCGCCGATGTGGCTGGCTACTTGCCGGTAATGCAGGTGAGTGACCATTTGTCAGAGCTGGCGGAAGTCATTTTGCAACAATCTTTAGATTGGGTGGCAGCTGAGTTACAGCAGAGAACGGGTCGGCCTCAATTGCTACTAGAAGGCCAGTCTCGTGATGCTCAAATGGTAGTTATAGGTTATGGCAAGTTGGGTGGCTTAGAACTAGGCTATGGCTCCGACTTAGATATTGTGCTGCTGCATGACGGTAACGGTAAAGCTCTGGGCACCAATGGTGATAAAGCCTTAGAAAATGCAGTGTACTTCCAGCGTTTGGGCCAGCGTTTTGTACATTTCTTAAGCGCTAATACGCCATCGGGTCGTTTGTACGAAATTGACACCCGCCTGCGCCCCTCTGGAAACTCTGGTTTGTTGGTGACGAGTTTACAAAGCTATGAAAACTACCAGCGAGAGTCTGCTTGGACGTGGGAGCACCAGGCGTTAGTACGTGCGCGGGCAGTGGCAGGCCCGCAGGCACTCAAAACCCAATTTGAAGAAGTCCGCTTGGCGTTGCTTTGCTTAAAGCGCGATCCTGCCGAGCTAAAACGTGATGTCGTCGAGATGCGAGAAAAAATGCGTGAGCATTTGGACGATAGTGATAACGAACATACAAATTTGAAACCGGGCCCCGGTGGCTTGGTGGATATTGAGTTGATTTGCCAGTACATGGTGTTGCGTTATGCCTCTGAATCATGTGGCTTGTTTGAGATCACTGACAATGCCAGGCAGTTGCAACGCTTAGTCGCAGCCGGCGCGTTAGAGGCTCGTCAAGCGGATGAGCTGACCGCAGCTTATTTGGCGATCCGAGGCGCGACACATCATCAGCGATTAGGGTGCCCGGCGCCGCAATTAGATATGCCATTAAGCAACTATCGCGAACAAGTCGTTGGTATCTGGCTAGAGCTGTTAGAATAGCGCGCTTAATGATTTTCAACGCTTAGATTTAGGAGCTCTGCACATGTCCATGTCGGATCGTGACGGCGTTATTTGGTTAGACGGCCAAATGGTACCGTGGCGCGAAGCGCAAACCCACGTATTAACACACACCTTGCACTATGGCATGGGCGTGTTTGAAGGCGTGCGCGCTTATCATGCAGAGCAGGGCACCGCGATATTCCGTTTGCAAGAACACACCGACCGACTCTTCAATTCAGCCCAAATCTTGGGCATGGATATCCCGTTCAGTAAGGAAGAGTTAAACGAAGCACAGCTGGCGGCTGTTCGTGATAACAACCTAGATAGCGCATATCTACGCCCCATGGTGTTTTTCGGCTCTGAAGGCATGGGTTTGCGAGCCGATAACTTGAAAGTACACGTCATGGTGGCAGCTTGGGAATGGGGTAGTTACCTAGGCGCAGAAGGTATCGAGAAGGGTATCCGTATTGGTACTTCGAGCTATACCCGCCACCACGTAAATGCAGCAATGTGTCGTGCGAAAGCCAATGGTCATTACATTAACTCGATGTTGGCTTTGTCTGAAGCTCAGGCGCACGGTTACGACGAAGCATTACTGTTGGATGCACAGGGTTATGTAGCTGAGGGCAGTGGCGAGAACATCTTCCTAGTGAAAAACGGTGAGTTACACACGCCAAGCATCACGTCTGCGTTAGACGGTATTACCCGCGCAACTATTATTCATTTGGCCGAGCAAAACGGCTTGAAAGTAGTTGAACGCCTAATTACTCGTGATGAAGTTTATATTGCGGATGAAGCCTTCTTTACAGGCACCGCGGCTGAAGTAACCCCAATCCGTGAATGTGATCGCCGTGCTATCGGTAATGGCTCACGCGGTCCGATTACTGAGAAGCTTCAGAGCCAGTATTTTGACTTGGTACACGGTAAGTTGCCTGGTTATGAGGATTGGTTGGCTACTATTTAGTAGTTAACTGCACTTCGGGGCTTAGGGCTACGCGATAGCACTGACATTCGGTTAGTAGCCTATGAATCATAAGCGACATAAAACTTTATATCGAGCCAATTATTTTCTGCGCCGTTTGCCTGAGTTGCTGTTTCCGCGGGCTGTATGGCGCTGGAAAACTCGGGCCTATGAGAATGCTTTTTGCAGCCTGCCAGTAAAGGCTCAGGCCGAGATTCAAAGTAGAGTTGACTATTACTGCAAGGCTGATAAGCCATTTAGACTTCCTAACGCTGTAAGTGTGGCTGAGTTTTCAGACTGGAAAAAGTCGAGTTACAGCATCGATATTCGCCGGTATCTCCGTGTTTGGCGTGGGCACGAACGCTTCGAATACTTGTTCGGTGATGTCCGTCATGTGCCACAAGTGCCTACATTTCTGAAAAGCCGGCCGATTTCAGACGACAACGCGAATTCGGTACTGCTGAAGTTGGACCAGCTTCGTCACTATTATTTTATTCCAGACTCAAAATCATGGCGTGAAAAGAAAGATGCGGCGGTGTGGCGAGGGGTATGTCACCGAGAGCACCGTGAACAGTTTGTGGCGAAATTTTTCGATAGCCCATTGTGTGATGTTGGTGGTACCGGCGGTGTCGGAAATCCGCAACATCAAAAGCCATTCATGTCGATTCCTGATCAGCTTGATTTTAAGTTTGTGCTTAGCGTTGAGGGGCATGATGTTGCCACTAACCTAAAATGGATTATGGCTTATAATTCGCTTTGCGTCATGGCGCGCCCGAAGTTTGAAACATGGTATATGGAGGGCACTTTAGAGGCTGGCAAACATTACGTAGAGT
>JAPPPA010000278.1:0-2083 GCA_028817755.1 Gammaproteobacteria bacterium
GGCATGGGCGATGTACTGTCGCTGATTGAAGAAGTTGAGCAAAAAGTTGATCAGCAGAAAGCTGAAAAACTCGCGCGCAAAATCAGTAAAGGCAAAGGCTTCACGCTTATCGACATGAAAGAGCAACTTGAACAAGTTGCTGGCATGGGTGACTTAGCCGGCCTACTCGGAAAATTACCGGGCATGGGTCAAATGGCAGGCCAAATTAACAATGCCAATATGAACAAAGACATGCGTCGTCAAATTGGCATCATCAATAGCATGACGCACAAAGAACGCGTAAACCCAGCCATTATTTCTGGCTCGCGCAAACGCCGAATTGCCAACGGCGCCGGTCTTCAAATTGCTGACGTAAACCGCCTGCTTAAACAGCATAAGCAGATGGAAAAAATGATGAAGAAAATGGGCAAAGGCGGCATGGCCAAGATGATGCGCGGCATGGGTGGCGGTATGCCACCGGGTGGAATGCCTCCTGGAGGCGGAATGCCGCCAATGGGCGGTGGCGGCATTCCTCCTATGGGGGGCGGCGGTTTACCTCCAATGGGCGGTGGTGGAAACTTCCCGTTTAAATAGCCCCTAAACAAACATAAGGCCTGCAATCGCAAGCCTTTTTTTATTGGCTGTTGAATAGCTCTTCTAGCTGCTCCAACTCCCAGTCGGTAAAACCGCCCTGCTTTCTTGCTTCATGGTTGTATGGGCCGCGAATAGCGCCGGTCGGGTTATTCCTGATTAAATCAATAAAGGTTTCTTGCATAGGCAGGCCGCGTTGCTCGCAGCAATAACGAAACCAACGACTGCCGATTTCCACATGCCCTACTTCTTCACGCAGAATAATTTCTAAGGCATCTACGGATTCTTGATCACCTGCATCGCGCAGCTTTTCAATCATCGCCGGCGTTACATCCAAGCCTCTGGCTTCTAACACGCGAGGTACCAGCGCCATACGCACCATCACGTCGTAGTCGGTTTTGCACGCGGCATCCCATAATCCGTTATGCGCCTGCAAATCGCCGTAATGCATATCCAGCTTGGCCATGCGCGTAGCTAATAGCTGAAAGTGACGGGCCTCGTCTGCGGCTACCGAAAGCCAATCAAGGTAATAGGCATCTGGCATATCTCGAAAACGCCAAGCGGCATCAAGCGCTAAATTGATAGCGTTGAACTCAATGTGAGTTACCGCGTGCAATAGCGTCTTGCGCCCTCGCTGTGTGCTCAAGGGACGGTTTTTAGTAAAACGGGGTGGAATCAGTTCTGGTTTTTCAGGGCGCCCCGGAATAGGCACCGCCACAACCGGTGACAGCGCGGCATCGCTTTGATGAAAACCCTGCGCCGTAGCCTCCGCATACAGCGCGGCCACTAAGTCACATTTTTCTTGGGGGCTTTCGCACATCAGTGCCTGATGCACTCGCTGAAACATAGCGAGGGGAACGCGGCTCAAGGAAGCTCTAATTGGATAGAAGATGTCTCTGGCTTGGCGACGGTTCCACAATCAAGGCGCCGTTGTGCCGCTTTAGTCATTCTAAAGCCAGCAACGGCAACGCTGAGTGTGGGGCCGCCGCCAAGCCCCGCAGGGCGGACCTCTCGCGCAAGCTGGACTGCGTTGCAGCGCTTGTGAAGGCAATAAGCATTCAGCATCGCGCTGCGCCTTGCCAGCTTGCGCGAGAAGATCCGCAGAGCCATGTTCTATCCAATCAGAGCTTCCTAGGCTAAGCCGCGTTTTAGGTCTGCAATAATGTCGTCAGCTTCTTCCAAGCCCACAGCCACACGAATCAAGCCTTCGGTCACTCCGGCTTTGGCTTTTTCTTCATCGCTCACCCGGCCGTGCGTAGTTGTTGCTGGGTGAGTAATAGTTGTGCGGGTGTCGCCTAGGTTGGCGGTAATAGACAACATTTCTGTGTTGTTAATGATTTTCCAAGCTGCCTCTCGGCCGCCTTCAACCTCAAACGACACAATGGCGCCAAAACCACTTTGCTGGGCCTTGGCTAAATCATGTTGTGGATGCGTGCTTAGACCAGGGTAGAAAACCTGTTTCACATTCGGCTGTGCGTCTAAAAACTCCGCCACTTTTTGTGCGTTCTCACAG
>JAPPPA010000278.1:2093-5203 GCA_028817755.1 Gammaproteobacteria bacterium
GTGGCCCTTCATGCGCAGGCTTAAGATTTCCAAGCCCTTGGTAAATACCCAGGCGTTAAACGGGCTCATAGTTGGGCCAGTAGTACGCACAAATTTACGAATCGCCTCTTCACGTTCTGGGTTGTTACCCAAAATCGCACCACCGATACAGCGGCCTTGGCCATCAAGATATTTAGTGGCCGAATGCACGACGTAGTCAGCACCAAACTCAAATGGCTTTTGTAGTGCTGGCGTGCAGAAGCAATTATCCACGGCAAGCTCAGCACCCGCTTGATGTGCCACATCTGCAATGGCACGCAAATCGCCAATTGCGGTTTGTGGGTTCGACGGGGTTTCTAGGAAAAACAACTTGGTGTTGTCTTTCACTGCCGCTTGCCAATCAGTTACATCTGCCAAATCAACAAAAGTCACTTCAATGCCGTAGCGCGGCAAAATGCTGTCAAATAGCACGTTAATGGTGCCGAAGATGCTGCGTGAGGCAACCAAGTGGTCACCTTGCTGTAATACCGCCAAACAAAGCCCTGTCACAGCGGCCATGCCGCTAGCGGTGCCTTGGCACCACTCGCCTTTTTCAAGTGCGGTTAAGCGATCTTCAAATACACGAACAGATGGATTGGTAAAGCGAGAATAGATATTGCCCGGCTCGTCGCCAGAAAAACGTGCCTCAGCCTGCTCCGCGCTATCAAACAAGAAGCTAGAGGTAGCAAAAATTGGGGTTGAGTGCTCACCTTCATTGGTCGGCGCTAAGCCCGCCCGTACAGCGCGCGTGTTGAAACCCCAGTTTGAAATATCTTTTTGCTTTGCCATTTTCGCGATGCGTTATTTGTTGCGAATATCCAACGTGGCGTCTTTATGTTGGCCACTCTCTTTCTTTGCCTTAGCGTCATCATTGCGCGCTGCTTCTAGCTGCGCAAGATATTCTTCATCAACGCCGCCAGTCACATACTGGCCGTCGAATACCGAGGTATCAAATTGGTTGATCAAACTGTTACCTGCTGCAACCGCGTCTTTCAGGCGGTCTAGCTCAAGGTAGAACAACTTGTCAGCGCCGATCAATTCAGCAATTTCGTCGGTGCTACGGCCGTGCGCGATCAACTCCGATGCACTTGGCATATCGATGCCATATACGTTCGGGTAACGTACTGCAGGCGCTGCAGATGCCATATAGACTTTCTTCGCGCCGGCCTCACGCGCCATCTGAATGATTTGGCGAGAGGTGGTGCCGCGAACAATCGAGTCATCAACAAGCAATACGTTCTTGCCGCGAAACTCTAGATCAATCGCATTCAGCTTTTGGCGCACCGATTTCTTACGCTGTTGTTGGCCCGGCATAATGAATGTACGGCCGACGTAACGGTTTTTAATAAAGCCTTCACGGTATTTCACGCCTAAGTGATAAGCCACCTGCACCGCCGATGTGCGGCTGGTATCGGGAATAGGCATCACTACATCGATGTCGTGATCACCCCAAGCTTCTTTAATCTGCTCACCTAGGTTGTCGCCCATACGCAAGCGGGCTTTATAAACCGAGATGTCATCGATAATAGAGTCTGGACGAGCCATATAAACAAACTCGAACAAGCATGGCGCCAAGCTGGCGTCATCAGCGCATTTCTGGAAATGCATTTGGCCATCTAGCGTAATCACCAAGGCTTCGCCTGGGGCTACGTCGCGCAGCAGATCAAATTCCACCGCGTCTAAAACAACGCTTTCAGAAGCCACCATGACATCGGCTTGGGCACCTTCGCGCTCCCGTGTACCCACCACCAACGGGCGGATACCCAAACGATCACGGAACGCCACAAGGCCAAAATTAGGAATCAAAGCAACAACTGCATAAGCACCGTTGCAACGGCGATGCACACCTTTCACCGCCTCAAAAATATGGGCAGGTGTTAGCTCTGGCGTTGCATTGCGTTGCAGCTCACCGGCAAACACATTCAACAGCACTTCTGAGTCAGAGGTGGTATTTAGGTAGCGCAAATCCTTTTGGCGCAGGTCATCACGCAACTCATCAACATTCACCAAGTTGCCGTTATGTGCCAGCGAAATACCGTATGGCGAGTTCACATAAAACGGCTGCGCCTCGGCAGAGCTTGAACAGCCAGCTGTCGGGTAACGGACGTGGCCAATCCCGTAGTTACCCTGTAATTCATTCATATTGGCTTGGTTAAACACGTCTTTAACCATGCCGTTGTCTTTACGCAGATGCAGGCGACCGTCTGGCTCGCAAGTCATCATGCCGCCGGCGTCTTGGCCGCGGTGCTGTAGTACCGAAAGGCCGTCGTACAACAGTTGGTTTACTGGCTGCGTGCTAACTAGACCAACAATGCCACACATAATAAAAAGTCCTAATGAAAGAAGGTGCTAATTCAACCAGCATTTACCGCAGGGGCCGATGCAGACATCGGTTCTTGCTGCGGTTGAGATTCAGGCGCTACCGGTGCGGAATTAGGCTCCGCCGTAGGCGCTGGTTGAGTTTCGGCTTCAGGATTAGTCGCGGGGCCGACCTCATCGCTAAAGTTGGCGGCCATATCAGAGCCTACATCCCAAAGCCATTCTGAAAACTGCGTGAAATGCGGATAGATTTTTGATTCTTCGCCCCATTTATCCAATGGCAAAGAAATCACCTTTCCACCTAGCAACATCAAACCAACAACGACAGCACCGCGTGCCGCGCCAAGCAGAATACCCAAAGAACGGTCTGTACCACTGGTACCAAACTCGCTAAAGAACTGCCCTATCAACCAGTTGATAATGCCGCACACCAACAAGGTGCCGAGAAACAAAGCCACGACTGCAGCCCAGTATTGCAATGTAGGATCAGCTAACCATTGTGCGAAATAAGGCGCGGCATCCGGCGCAAAATTGAAGGCGCTGACGATAGCTAATGTCCACGCTATCAGCGACAAAGCCTCACGGAGAAAACCACGAGCAAAACTGACTAAAGCCGAGATAACAATAACGGCGACAATGACGTAATCAATAACGGCCATTAACCTAAGATCTTTAAAGGGTTACACAAGCACCAATGCAGGGGCTATTTTAACGTGATTGTCATAGTCGCGGCGGCAAACCGCTAATAAATTTTGTCTAGCTGCTCGCAGCAA
>JAPPPA010000137.1 GCA_028817755.1 Gammaproteobacteria bacterium
CGCTAGAGCTAATGCGACCTGTAACACGCGGTCTAGTAGCCGAAAAAGCCTGGGCAACGATGGGTGGTTTTGTGGATTACCTGCCAGAAGAAAAATCTTTCGCGCTAATGTCAGAAGTGCCAGATGCAGAATCCAATCTGCGTATTTCTTCCTACGCGCAAAACAAAGAACTCGTCGCTAAGTTGGTAGCGAAGTTTGATGACGACATGCTAATTGAACTCACCAAGGCTAGCCTAGCTGCGCCTGAGTTAATGCGAGAAGTGTGCTTAGTGGCAGAAAAGTTACCGGACGATATCCTGACGCGCATGGCTCATTTGAAAAGTCACTTTAGCCAAGAGCAGCAAACCAAGTTATACGGCTATGCGAAAAGCCATGGGTTTGCTTCCTTGGCGCGCTTGTATGACCTAGTCCAATAAAGTAAAGATTTGAGCCCCTCACTCAAATGGCTGTCCCCGATGTGCATGTTTTTGGGGAGTCTGGCAATGGCTATAGCAGTTGCCATTCATGTTGCGCCCTCACTTAGCGATGGGGACTCAGCTACACCTAGAATTTATGACCAAGTTGCTAGTGTCTTCCTGGCGTCGACAGGGGAAAGACATGAGCCGGGGATGTATGAAGCACCTTGGTACTACTACCATACGGATACAGACAAAAAGCTCGTGTTAAAGGTAATAGTTATTGGTATTGCGGCAATATCAATACTGTTAGGTTTTGTTGCTAGGGGCAGGAAGCAAAATAGTCTTATTTATTCTTTGGGTATTTTTGCCTCAGTGTCGGCCGCGACACTTGTATCAAAAATTGGCTTTTTGCTAATGGTTGTCGCGTTTTTACTTACTATTCGTCGTTAGCAAGTGGTCGTTAGATAATCTTAGAAAACACCGCTTTCAAATATTCTGTTTCAGGAATAGCTGGGTGAACAGGGTGATCTAATCCAGCACCACCTTTAGCCACAATACTCAGCTGGCGTCCACGCTTATTGGCGGCTCGGCGTACTAGCGAGTGCAGCTCATTTGCAGGAAGGTGGTGTGAGCATGATGCTGACACTAGAACGCCGTTTGGCGTTAGGCAGCTAAGCGCTAATTCGTTAAGGCGTTGATAAGCTTGAATACCTTGGCGCTGGTCTTTTTTCTTTTGAATCAGTGCCGGTGGGTCCACCACAATCACTTCAAACTTGCGGCCAGCGGCTTTAAGTTCGCTTAGAGCTTTGAAAGCGTCGTTTTGAATCACATCAATGCCAACACCGTTTAATTCGGCGTTGCGTGTGATTTGTTCGCAGACGATTTTGGAGCCGTCTACACAGGTGACGTTTGAGGCGCCAGCTTTAGCGGCTTGCACGCCCCAACCGCCGACGTAGCTAAATACGTCTAATACACGCTTGCCTTCTACCCAACGTAGGAAAGCTTCGCGGTTTGGGCGCTGATCGTAAAACCAGCCGGTTTTCTGGCCACCGTCAGCAGGCATTTGGAAATGGCAGTCGCCCTCAAAGACGTCTAGCGCTTCTGGCCATTCGCCGTAGAGTTCTGGCTCGTCAATGGCTAAGCCTTCTAGCTCGCGGCCACGCGCGTCGTTACGGAATAACACGCCTTTGGGATCAACTACGGCTTCTAGCGCGGCGAGTACGTCGTCCCGTAATGCTTCGATGCCAGCGGTACTGATTTGTGCGACCAGGTAATCGCCAAAGCGGTCTACAACCAAACCCGGAAGGAAATCACCTTCACCATGAATCAGGCGGTAGTAGGGCGCATCAAAGCTGGCTTCGCGCCAAGCAAGGGCATCGGCAACACGTTGCTGAATAATCTCGGCAGGGTCGCGTGAGGTAAAGCGACCAGTTTCCAATAAGCGCACGCTAATCAGCGAGGCTGGGTTTACATAACCCATACCCAAGTGTTCGCCGCTACTGGCAAGTACAGCGCAAAGGCTGCCCGGCTCAAGGCCTTTAATAGGGCTGCGGGCGGTATCAATTTCGTTGCTGAATACCCATAGGTGGCCAGCTTTAATACGGCGCTCTTCGCGTTTTTTCAGGTAAAGGTTTTGCATGATTGTCGTGGGCGAAGGGCATCGCTAGTTAAATTAATATTGGCCAGGCTTTGCGGCGCGTTCGCAATCTAGGCGCTGGTGTGCCGCTTTAGTCATTCTAAAGCCAGCGACAGCAACGATGAGTGCGGGCGCGCCGTAAGGCCCCGGAGGGTGGTCTTATGCGGAATTTTGTTAAAGGATTTTGAGTCCGTGAGCGCTTCTTTATAAGAGCCTCGATTTAGCTAAACCAGCAGTCCGCATAAGATCCACTGGGCGCTATTAATTTAGCTAGCGATGCCCTCAGGCCATCAACATTTCCATCAGCGAGTGTTGCGCGTGCAGGCGGTTTTCGGCTGCTTTCAACACATAAGACTGTGGGCCGTCGATCACGTCTTCGCTCACTTCGTAACCGCGATAAGCCGGTAGGCAGTGCAGGAAAATCGCCTCGTCATCGGCTAAGGCCATCATGTCGCTATCGACTTGGAAGCCTGCAAAGTCATCAATGCGTTGCTGTTTTTCTTCGTCTTGGCCCATGCTGATCCAAGTATCGGTCACAACAAGGTCGGCGCCAGCAACGGCTGCTTTCGGATCAGTGGTGAGCGAAACTGCATCGCCTGCGGCGGCAACAATGCCCGCGTCAGGTTCATAACCCGCTGGTGTCGCAACACGCAAGTTGAAGCCAAACAATTTGGCGGCGTTGATAAACGAGTGACAGACGTTATTGCCGTCGCCCACCCAAGCAGCGGTTTTGCCGCTGAAGTCGCCTTTAACTTCTAGCCAAGTTTGCATGTCGGCAAGTAGCTGGCATGGGTGGTACATATCCGTGAGCGCGTTAATTACGGGCACTTTGGAATGCTTGGCTAGTTCTTCTAGTTGTGCTTGCGAGTCGTTACGTACCATAATGCCGTCGACCATGCGTGACAGCACTTTGGCGGTGTCGCGAACAGGTTCGCCACGGCCAAGTTGGGTGTCGCGTGAGGACAGGAACAGAGCGTGGCCGCCAAATTGGGTCATGCCGGTTTCAAAAGACACACGAGTACGAGTCGATGATTTTTCAAAAATCATCGCCAAGGTTTTGTTCTTTAGCGGCTCGTAAATCTCACCGTTTCTGACCATGGCTTTTAACTCAACGGCACGGCGAATCAGCGCCCATGCTTCGTCACGGCTTAGGTCGTTTAGCGACAGTAGGTGGCGAGGGCCAATGTGTAGGGTTTTCATCTTCCTACGCTCCCAAAAACTGTTTAATCAAAGCGCTGACCATATCGACAATTTGGTCAGCTTCGTCATCAGTCAAAATCATCGGTGGCAATAGTCTTACGGTATTACCAGCGGCAATGTTAATCAGTAGTCCAGCTTCGGCAGCTAGGCCAACTAGCTCAGCGCAAGGTTGCTCGAGCTCAATGCCGACCATAAGGCCGTGGCCGCGAATATCCTTAATGCCGGTGGTGTCGGCTAGTGTTTGGATAAAGCCAGTCACCAACCGCTCGCCAAGCTCTAAGGCGCGATCAACGTATTCGTTTTCTTCGATGGTGTTAATCACGGCTAGCGCGGCGGCGCAGGCTAGGGGGTTGCCACCGAAGGTAGAACCGTGCGAACCCGGCTGGAATAGCTCAGCGGTTTCGCCTTTGGCAATACAAGCACCAATCGGCATGCCGTTGCCAAGTGCTTTGGCTAGCGTGACGACATCGGGCAGGCAGTCTTCAAATTGGTAGGCAAACCATGCGCCGGTACGGCCAACGCCGGTTTGGACTTCGTCTAGCATTAGCAGGGCGTTGTTGTCGTCGCAGATAGCACGTAGCGCAACCAGATAATCTTCGTCCGGCACGTTTACGCCGCCTTCGCCTTGAACGGGTTCGACTAGTACGGCAGCGACTTCGCTGTTGTCAGCAAAGGCTTGTTTAACGGCATCGGCATTGTTGTAAGGCACGCGAATAAAACCGTCGACTAACGGTGCAAAGCCTTCTTTGGCTTTGGGGTTGCCTGTGGCGCTGAGCGCGGCCAGCGTACGGCCGTGGAAAGCGCCTTCCATGACAATGATTTTTGGTGTGGCAAAGCCTTGTTTGTTGCCATGTAGGCGCGCCAATTTAATGGCGGCTTCATTGGCTTCGGCACCGCTGTTGCAGAAGAAGGCTTTGTCTAAACCAGATAACGCACAAAGCTTGTCGGCCAGCTCTCGCTGCGCGGGAATGCCATACAAGTTGGAACAGTGGGTAAGTGTGTGGGCTTGTTTAGCCACCGCTTCTGCAACCGCAGGGTGGCTGTGGCCGAGAATGCACACAGCGATGCCGCCGAGCGCGTCTAGGTAGACCTTGCCGTTGGTGTCTTTTACCCACGGGCCTTGGCCGGCTTCTAGGGTCAGGCTAGGCTGACCGTAATTGTTCATTAAGTGCGTCATAAGTCTGTTTTCCCAAAAACAAAAAGGCTGCCTTAGTAAAGACAGCCTTTATTGGGAACTGCCTCTACCGGAGCCGGTGAGGCAGTGTTGTTTGTTAAGCGAAGTTCGCGTTTACAAAGTCCCAGTTCACCAAGTTCCAGAATGCTTCAACGTAGCTTGGTCGAGCATTGCGGTAGTCGATGTAGTAAGCGTGTTCCCAAACGTCTACGGTTAGTAGCGGGGTGCTGTCGCCAGTTAGTGGGCAGCCAGCGTTGCTGGTGTTTTCTAGTGCAACGGTGCCGTCTGCTTTCTTCACTAGCCAAGTCCAGCCAGAGCCGAAGTTGGTTAGCGCAGCGTTGGTGAACTCAGCTTTGAAGTTTTCGAAAGAACCGAAAGCTGCGTTGATTGCGTCTGCAACCGCGCCAGTGGCTTCGCCGCCGCCGTTAGGGCTTAGGCAGTTCCAGTAGAACGTGTGGTTCCAGATTTGCGCTGCGTTGTTGAATACACCGCCAGAGCTGTTCTTGATGGTGTCTTCTAGAGACATGTTTTCAAATTCGGTGCCTGGAATTGCGTCGTTCAGCTTAACCACGTAAGTGTTGTGGTGTTTGCCGTGGTGGAATTCCAAGGTCTCTTGAGAAATGTGTGGCTCAAGAGCGTCGATTGCGTAAGGTAATTCGGGCAACGTATGCGCCATGTTCGTGGTCTCCAGATGGGTGCCATAAAAACGAAGGCGAAGCATAGGT
>JAPPPA010000273.1 GCA_028817755.1 Gammaproteobacteria bacterium
GCGGATTATGCGGTTATTTGGATTGCAAATCCAGCGGGCTACAAAAGCGCCATTCATTGTTTAGTTCAGAAACCGCAAGAACTTTTTTAGTAGAAACTGATAGAATCCACGCACGATTTGATTCGCAGGTTTTGCTGCAATCAATAATGTGGTGGGAGAGTTTGCTTAGTTTTCAAAAAACTAGCCGCAAACGCCGAAGGCGCAACTCGCTCGGAATCGCTCAGGTATCAGGACCGCCGCATTACACATCGACTCTGGAGAGCGGTGCCATTCAATGGTTACCCACCGAAGGGGAAAGGGCCTGCAAAGCAAGGCTCCAATCTCTCAGGTACATGGACAGAGGGGCGACAAAGTTTATTTCTTAGACTGACTAGAAAAGTGAGTCTGCTGGGATACACTTTGTCGCCCCTTTTTTGTGTCTGTAATTGATGGGAACTGTTTATGTCAGCACTGGCTCGCACACCTCTTTATAACGCTCATGTTGCCGCAGGCGGCAAGTTGGTTGATTTTGCTGGCTGGGAAATGCCAGTGCATTACGGCTCGCAAGTAGAAGAGCACCATGCTGTGCGTCAAGCCAGTGGCATGTTTGATGTGTCGCATATGACCGTGGTGGATTTGCGCGGCGCTGATGTGCGTGCGTTCTTACAACAGCTCGTTGCAAACGACGTTGCCAAGCTAAAAGAAGGCGGTAAGGCACTTTACACCTGCATGCTAGACGAGCAGGGCGGTGTGATTGACGACCTTATTATTTATTTCATGTCTGAAGACTGGTTCCGCTTGGTGGTGAATGCCGCCACGCGTGAAAAAGACATGGCATGGATTACCCAGCAAGCGGCTGGCCGTGACTTAACGGTGGCGGAACGCCCTGAGTTGGCAATGGTTGCTGTGCAAGGCCCAGAAGCGCGTGAAAAAGTGCATGGCTTAGTGTCCGGTGATTTAGCCGCAGCTGCGACAGAGCTAAAACCATTTAGCGCCGCCAGTGAAGGCGAGCTATTTATCGGCCGCACCGGTTACACCGGCGAAGACGGCTACGAAATTATTCTTCCGGCTGCAGACGCCGAAGGTTTCTGGAACCAGTTGTTAGATGCTGGTGTTCGTCCTTGTGGCCTTGGAGCACGAGATACCTTACGCCTTGAAGCGGGTATGAACCTTTACGGTTCAGATATGGACGAAACCACTTCACCATTAGAGTCTGGCCTAGCGTGGACCGTGGCGATGCAAGACGATCGTGACTTTAATGGTCGTGCTGCGCTGCAAGCCCAAAAAGACAGCGGTGTGCCTCGCAAAATGGTTGGCCTCGTATTAGAAGGTCGCGGTGTTTTACGCGGCCATCAGAAAATTGTTGTTGATGATCAAGAGGTTGGCGAAGTGACCTCAGGTACTTGGTCGCCTTCTTTAGAGCAGTCGATTGCCTTGGCACGTGTTACTAGTGGCTCCGGTGATCAAGTCAACGTTCAGATTCGTAATAAACAAGTGCCAGCGCGCGTGGTGAAATACCCGTTTGTGCGTAACGGCAAACCACTGATTTAATCTTTTTCTTTAGGAGTTTGTGATGAGCAACATCCCAGCAGAATTAAAATACGCTAAATCCCACGAGTGGGTAAAAGACAATGGTGACGGTACCTTCACCGTAGGTATTACCGACCATGCACAAGAAGCCTTAGGCGACCTTGTTTTTGTTGAAACGCCAGAAGTGGGCGACCACTTCAGCGCCGGTGATGATTTCGCGGTAGTGGAATCTGTAAAAGCCGCTTCAGACGTTTACGCGCCAATCAGCGGTGAAGTGACTCAAGCTAACGAAGCCTTAGCCGATGCGCCAGAAACCGTAAACGATTCGCCATATGAAGATGGCTGGATTGCCATTATCAAAGCAGACGATGCTTCTGAAGTTGATGCGCTGTTAGATGCTGAAGGCTACGAAGCCTCTCTAGAAGACTAGTCCTGGGGCTAGTTCTTCTCGTGCGGGTGCTTCGGCGCCCGTGATTGCAATGACATGGGAGCAAGGCTCCACCGATAGATATTGCTATGCCATTTATTCCACATACCGAAACTGAGATTCGCAGCATGCTCGACACCATTGGTGTTAACGAGCTAGAAGCGATTTTTGATGAAATTCCAGATGACCTGCGTTGCGGCCAATTAGAAGGCGTACCAGAAGGGTTAACTGAATACGAAGTAACGCGTTTATTGCACCAACGTGCGGCAGAAGACCAAGCCTTGTCTTGCTTCGCTGGCGCCGGCGCTTATGACCACCACATTCCAGCAGCGGTATGGGAAATCACCACGCGTGGTGAGTTTTACAGTGCTTACACCCCGTATCAGGCAGAAGCCAGCCAAGGCACGCTGCAACTGATTTATGAATACCAAAGCATGATGGCCAGCCTCACCGGCATGGACATCTCTAATGCTTCGCTTTACGACGGTGCCTCGGCACTGGCTGAAGCGGTATTGATGGCGGTACGTGCTAACCGTAAGAGTAAGTCACGCAAGTTATTGGTTGCTGGCACGGTTAATCCAACCTATCGCAAAGTCACTAACGTCATTGTTCATAACCAGAACATTAGCCTCGACGAAGTGCCGTTTGATAACGCCAGCGGTACTACCGTAACTGCAGCGCTAGAAGCGCATGCCGGTGAAGATTACGCCGCGCTGGTTATTCAGCAGCCTAACTTCTTTGGCAGCCTAGAAGCTGTTGATGAAATGACCGACTGGGCACATGCCAACGGTATGTTGGTGGTGGCTGTGGCTAACCCAATGACCTTGGCTGCGTTGAAAGCGCCGGGCCAATGGGGAGAGAAGGGCGCGGATATTGCCTGCGGTGAAGGTCAGCCTCTGGGTGTGCCAATGAGCTCAGGTGGCCCTTACTACGGCTTTATGTGCTGTAAGCAACCGCTAGCGCGTCAAATGCCGGGTCGTATTGTTGGCCGTACCGTCGATTTGGATGGCAACCCTGGTTTTGCGTTAACACTGCAAGCGCGTGAGCAGCATATTCGCCGTTCAAAGGCGACCTCGAATATTTGCACCAACCAAGGCCTTTGTGTAACTGCATCGACCATTTATATGTCGTTGCTTGGTCCAGAAGGTTTGGCACGTGTTGCAAGTGCCTCGCATAAAAATATGAATGCGTTACTAGCCGCGATTAAGGATATTGATGGCGTTAGTGTGGCTCACGCTGGCCCAAGCTTCCACGAGGCTTTAATTACCTTATCTAAGCCAGCCGCAGTAGTCATTGAGCAAATGGCCAATCTTGGCTTCTTGGCGGGTGTATCGGTATCCGAAGATTATCCGCAGTACGAAAATGCCTTACTGGTATGCACCACTGAAACCAAGAATGACGCGGACATTGCCGCGTACGCCACGGCGCTAAACACTGTGCTAAACGGGGAGGCTGCGTAATGGTTGATGCAGTGAAAATGGAAAAGGTTATTTTCGAGCACTCTGTTTCTGGCCGCCGTGCGACCGTGCAGGCGCCAGCCGTTGCAGCGGATTTCTCTGATTTGCCAAGCGCGCTATTGCGTGAAGACAAGCCGTTATTGCCAGAAACTTCTGAGCTACAAGTCGTGCGTCACTACACACGCTTGTCGCAGAAAAACTTCTCGATTGATACGCAGTTTTACCCACTGGGTAGCTGCACCATGAAATACAACCCGCGTGCTTGTAATACCTTGGCGATGTTGCCGAACTTCTTGGCGCGTCACCCGCTAGCACCTGCGAGCCACAGCCAAGGTTTCTTGGCTTGCATGCACGACCTGCAAGAAATTTTGCAGGAGGTAACTGGCATGAAAGGTGTATCGCTAACGCCAATGGCAGGTGCTCAAGGCGAGTTTGCTGGTGTGGCGATGATCATGGCTTATCACCGTCAACGCGGTGATATGGAACGTAATGAAATTATCGTTCCCGATGCCGCGCACGGCACTAACCCGGCAACCGCCGTGATGTGTGGTTGTGTGGTGAAAGAAATTCCTACCGGCCCTGATGGCGATGTCGATGTTGAAGCGCTAAAAGCTGTTGTTGGTCCTAACACCGCGGGCATCATGCTCACCAACCCATCAACCGTGGGCGTGTTTGAGCGCAAGATTGAAGAGATTTCTAAGATCGTGCACGAAGCCGGTGGCCTGCTTTATTACGATGGTGCCAACCTAAACGCGATCTTGGGCAAAGTACGTCCGGGCGATATGGGCTTTGATGTGATTCATATGAATCTACACAAAACCTTCTCAACCCCGCACGGTGGCGGTGGCCCCGGTTCAGGTGCCGTTGGTGTATCTGAGCGCTTAGTGCCGTTTATGCCAATGCCGCATGTGCTGAAAGAGGGCGATCGTTATCGCTACGTTACTGAGGCTGATGTGCCCGATAGCATTGGACGTTTATCAGGTTGGGCGGGTAATGCCGGCGTAAACCTGCGTGCTTATATCTACGCACGCCTATTGGGGCGTGATGGTATGCACCGTGTGGCCGAATTTGCAGCGCTAAACGCGAATTACCTACAAGCACGTTTATCTGCAGCTGGTTTCGATTTGGCTTATCCAGATCGTCGCGCGAGCCACGAGTTTATTGTGACCTTGAAGCGTCAGGCTAAAGATATTGGTCTAACGGCTACGGACATTGCCAAGCGCCTATTGGATAAATGCTTCCACGCACCCACCATTTACTTCCCGTTGTTGTTGACTTCGTGCTTGCTGATTGAGACGACTGAAAATGAAGCTAAGGAAGATTTGGATGCCTTTGTGGAAGCAATGATCGAAATCTTGCGTGAGGCCGAAGCCGATATTGAAATGATCAAAGGCGCGCCGTACACCCAGCCAGTGCGTCGTTTAGATGATGTGAAAGCCGCACGTGAACTCGACGTGGTTTGGCCTAACTAAAACCTATACTGGCCCGCCTTGTTGAGGCGGGCTTTTTTATTTTGGAGACAACATGACTGCACTGATCTGCGGTTCTTTTGCTTTTGACAGCATCATGGTTTTTGAAGACCACTTTAAAAACCATATCCTCCCAGACAAAATTCACATGCTTAACGTGGCCTTCTACGTGCCACAAATGCGCCGTGAATTTGGTGGCTGCGCGGGTAACATCGCTTACAACTTTCAGTTGCTAGAAGGTGATGGTGTGCCAATGGGCACGGTCGGCGTT
>JAPPPA010000187.1 GCA_028817755.1 Gammaproteobacteria bacterium
TGCGATCATCTACAGTTGAGGTGGACACAATGCCGTATTGGTCGGTTTGGTCCTTAGGTACAGTCTCGGTAGCAAGAATACTGCGGCCATATTTGCGGAATATCGGCTGCATTTGCTCGATGGTGTGTGCGTCTTTGTCGTAGACCAAGTCATCGGCAAGGATTACTGCAAAAGGTTCGTTGCCCACGATGGGTTTAGAACAAAGTACAGCATGCCCGAGGCCTAAAGCTTCAGCTTGGCGAATATGCACGGCGCTGATGCCTTTAGGAAGGATGCTACGCACCTCTTCCAGCATTTTTGTTTTGTTTTTGGCTTCTAATTGATGCTCTAGTTCGTAAGCCTTATCGAAATGCTCGGCAATTGCGCGCTTGTGACGACCGGTTACAAAAATTAGCGTATCAATGCCTGCTTCAATGGCTTCTTCCGCGGCATATTGAATAAGCGGCTTATCCACTACCGGCAGCATTTCTTTCGGGCTGGCTTTAGTGGCGGGCAAAAAACGTGTGCCCATTCCTGCAACTGGGAAAACGGCTTTGGTAACGCGTTCAAACATCTCTAATTACACTTAAAAAATGATCGGGCAATATAACAGCGTTGAGCTATTGAGTTGGCTTCGTATACAAAAACGCCGGCACAAAGCCGGCGTTTTCTCGGTATGAGCGTGGCGAGCTTACTCGTCGTCGCTATCGTCTTCTGCCGCAGCATTCTTGGTTGCTACAACCTGACGACCTTTGTAGTAACCGTCAGCTGCCACATTGTGGCGACGGTGTACGGTACCGGTTGTTGGGTCTTGAGACAGCGTAGGGCCTGAAATGGCGTCGTGTGAACGGCGCATGCCACGCTTAGAAGGAGTTTTACGGTTCTGTTGTACAGCCATGGCTAAAGCCTCTTAAAGTCAAATTAGTCAGCCTTGCCGAGTAAACTAGCCAAGTCGGCAAAAGGCTTATTGCTTGGTTTGTCTTCGTCGTTTGTACCCGAGTTACTTGTTTGCTGCGTTGACAGCAGTGAAGCAACTTTTTCGCCACACTCTTCTATGGTTGCGTGAGCGGGCACTAACGGCAAAGCCAGTAAAATTTCATCTTGCAACAGATCAAGGGCGTCGAGCTTGTCATCGCGTTCCACAATAAGAACGTCACAATCATCTGTCAGCTCATGCTCGCCACTACGTGTGGCAGCCTGTACCTGCGTTTTCAACTGTAATGTGCTGTTGCACTCCAGTGGAATTGGCATGCCCTCAAGGCAGCGTTCACAAGTTACAGTAAGCTGGCCCTTAAGTTGAATAGCCAAACTGGGATTGCCTAAAAGGTCTTTCCCGCCTTGAATTTCATAACTTAAGCCCTCTTCAACTGAAGAGGCAACGGTCTTTACTCGTGGTAACTCGTCTAGACTCAATTCGCCTACCAATGAGGCGCTTCGGTCTACTAAGTTCCAAGGTGAAAAGCGACGTGGCATGGGCCCTTGCTCCGTATCTCTACCTAGTGTTTCACCAAAAGGCTGAAATACCCTGTTGCGTAAGCGGCGCAATGGTACGGATGCGCCCTGCTTAAGTCAAAGTAATTATCTGTTTTTGGGCGGTTTTTAGGTGGTTTTTCTATAAAAATTAGTCTGATGTGCGGTGAAACTAGAAATTCATATGGATTAAAGGTGTAATGCGGCCGCAATTCTCGGTTTTACAGTTGATAGTGGTTATGGCAGACACCGATAAATTATTAGTACTGGGCTCTTCTTCTCGTTACAGAAAAGCCTTGCTCGAACGGCTTAATCTGCCCTTTGAATGCGTGTCGCCGGAAATTGATGAAACGCCGTTAAGTGAAGAGGCTCCGCTGCAGTTGGTGCAGCGCTTAGCTAAGCAAAAGGCTCAAGCAATTGCCAAGCAGCGGCCGGACGCGGTGGTTATTGGTTCTGACCAGGTTTGCGTAAATGGTGCGCGTATTTTAGGGAAACCGCATACAGTTGAAGCTGCATGCGATCAATTGGCTGCGGCCTCAGGTAAAGCCGTTCAGTTTCTCACCAGCCTTTGTGTGCTGGATAGTGACGGCACCGCACACGAGTCGGTCTCGATTATTGATGTGCAATTTCGCGAGTTGAGCGCCGTAGAAATCGCGCGCTATGTAGAGGCCGACCAGCCACTCGATTGCGCGGGCAGTTTCAAATCAGAAGCGTTAGGCGTGACCTTGTTTGAAAGCGTGAAAAGTGACGATTTAACAGCGTTAGAAGGACTGCCGTTGATTAAAACCGCCGCTTTCTTGCGCCATTGCGGCTTTCAACTACCCTAGGGCAACAAGGCGGCTTTAAGTTCAGCCATGTTTTGCATAACCCCTATTGGGTTATGCGCCAGCATTTCCTTATCGGTATGCACGCCCCAATTGACACCCAATCGGGGCATCTCAATATTAGCGGCCATCTCCATGTCGAAGCTTGTATCGCCAATCATGACAGCCTGCTTAGGGCTCAGGCTGAACTCCTCTAGCGTCATGTTAAGCATGGTTGGATCGGGTTTTGATACCGTTTCCGGTCCAGTTATTGTGTAATCAAAACAATGCTTTACGTCTTGTTCCTTCATTGCGCCCTCAAGTCCGCTGCGGCTCTTTCCTGTGGCGATGGTGACGATTTTTCCCGCTTTATTGAGGGCATCTAATAGCTCTCTTACACCGTCGAATAAGGCGGAATGCCCGGCCCAGGTTGTATGGTAGTGGCGCTTATAGACGTCGGTGTATTTCAGAATATCCATGATGTCTTGAATATCGAAGGCGCGCTTCATGGCTTCATCTAAGCCTAACCCAATCACTTGGCGAATGCGTTGTGCATCAGGGCGCGGCATTTCTAGCTCATCCGCAGCTGAAAATACACTCTGCACAATGCGATCCGCTGAATCGTAAAGTGTGCCATCCCAGTCGAAAATCACGATTTCGGCGTTATGGGCGTTAGGCGTAGTCATTATTCGTCCTTTAAAGCATTTAAAAATTGCGCATCGAGTGGCGCTTTAATGGTGTGGTGCTCTTTTAAACCGCTAGCGTAGCGCCATTCAAACTGTAACTGCCACGCATGCAGCTGCAGCCGTTTGAAGCCTATTTCTGCGGCTTTGGGGTTGGCGACGGCGTCTCCGTAACGGCTATCACCGATGATTGGGTGGTCTTCCGCAGCAGAATGTACTCGTATTTGGTGCGTACGCCCTGTTTCAAGCGTCACTTCCATGTCTGTTAAGCCCAAACCGTTGCTGGTTTTTCCTGTTGCCCGTGGCCTGAAATGACTTATTGCCGTTTTGCCGGAATCACTAACAACGACATGGCGCTCGCCTTCTTCACGGTTTTCAGTATCGAGTGAGTGTCGTACGGTTTTGGGCTTATGCCACTGCCCTAGCAGCAACGCGCGATAGATTTTTTTGAAATCTGATTGTTTCTGCACCTGTTGAAACTGCTGTGCAACGCGGCGATTTTTAGCGAGAAACAAGCAGCCACTGGTATCTCTATCTAAGCGATGAGCTAGCTCTAAATCAGGTAACTGAGGATTAAGGCTTTTGATGACATCGATAACCCCCCATGCAAGGCCGCTACCGCCATGCACGGCCATGCCTGCCGGCTTATTGATTACCATAAAGTCTTCAGTTTCGACCAAGCAGGCCTCGGCTAAGCGTTGCATCACACGGGGCGGTATATCTAATGCCTTATTTGCGTTTGCCGCTGCTTTGGGTGGCAAGCGAACTTCATCGCCTTCAGAAAGCCGGTAATCAGGCTTTTTACGCCCGCCGTTCACTCTTACCTGCCCTTTGCGGATAAGCCGATAAATAGCGCTCAGCGGCAATCCTAATTGCTTGCGTACAAAGTTATCTAATCGCTGGTTGTCAGCGTTTGCGGTTGCAATAACTTTGTTGGCTGAAGATTTGGTGGATTTAGTTGCGTCCATTTGCGCATTTTAGATTGCTGAGGGCCGGTGAGGTTGTTATATTGCGGGCCAAGTTACTGATATTAGCTTGTATTGCGGTGTCAGAGCTTAAACCACGAATGCTGTGATGAGTGTTGCGAAGCCTTCAAATTAATGAAGCTGAGGCAACAACAGCAATGATTACCGTGGGCTTGCTCGTAATAAATAGCAGGTTCACACAATTAATTACGCGCTCCCGGCGTTTAACGGTGGATGCTCGGCTAGAGTCGCGCTCTTTGCTTGCTGAAAGCAACGTAAGAAGCAGCGCTCGCTGGCTACCAAGTAGAAGAAAAGCATTATAAATAGCGTCTTCTATTCCGTTTTCCGGGGCTAAAAGCTATCAAGGCTGCTAGCCGTACTCTGCCTGTTGCACCGGTGGAGCGCGTGGAGAGATACACAATATGAAGCGTATGCTAGTAAACGCAACTCAGCCCGAAGAGTTGCGCTTGGCGTTGGTTGATGGCCAACGTATCTATGACCTCGATATCGAGCATCCTGGCCGCCGTTCCCGCAAGGCCAACCTTTACAAAGGCAAAATCACCCGCGTTGAGCCAAGCTTAGAAGCTTGTTTCGTCGATTACGGTTCGCAGCGCCATGGTTTCTTGCCGCTGAAAGAGATTTCCCGCCAATACTTCAAAGAAGGTGTAGATCTTCGCGACAAGCCAAGCATTAAAGACTTGGTTGAAGAAGGTACCGAAGTACTTGTTCAAGTCGAAAAAGAAGAGCGTGGCAATAAAGGTGCCGCACTTACAACCTTTGTTAGCTTGGCAGGCCGCTTTTTGGTCTTAATGCCTAACAACCCTCGCGCAGGTGGCGTATCGCGCCGTATCGACGGCTCAGATCGCAACGAGCTGCGTGACGCGATGAAAGACCTCAAGGCTCCTAATGGTATGGGTGTTATTGCACGTACCGCTGGCGTAGGCCGTACAGCAGAAGAACTGCAATGGGATTTGGATTACCTCATTCAGCTATGGCATGCGATTGAAACTGCAGCCGAAGCTAAGAAAGCTCCGTTCTTGGTTTATGAAGAAAGTCGCTTAATCGTTCGTGCACTACGTGATTATTACAACCCTGATGTAGGTGAGATATTAGTCGACGATCAGCTTGTTTATGAGCAAGCGAAAGAATTCATGGAGCAAGTTATGCCGAATAACTTGCCTAAGTTGAAGTTCTACCAAGACGAAACTCCCCTATTCAGTCGCTTCCAAAT
>JAPPPA010000162.1:0-1926 GCA_028817755.1 Gammaproteobacteria bacterium
AGACTGGCACAGAGCTGCGCTAGGCGCAAAAAACCTTCGCCCTACTATCTAAAGCAGTTTCTACTCAACAGGTCGGCACCCCAGTTTCCAATGGCAAAAGACCAGATCGGTTACAATGCGCGCCCAGTCGACACTACCAATAGGCAGGCATGGCCAACGCTGCCCCACAACTTCCCAATACGCCTAAAACACGCCTGTACGATTATCCGAAGTACTGGGCGGAATGTTTTGGCACCGCTGAGTTTTTGCCCACCACCCGGGCAGAAATGGACGCGCTTGGCTGGGATAGTTGCGATGTAATCATCGTTACGGGCGACGCCTACGTTGACCACCCCTCGTTTGGCATGGCGATTATTGGCCGTTTGCTAGAGGCCCAAGGCTATCGCGTAGGTATCATCGATCAGCCTAACTGGCACAGTAAAGACGCCTTTATGGCGCTAGGCAAACCCAATCTATTTTTCGGCGTAGCTGCCGGCAATATGGATTCGATGATCAACCGCTATACGGCTGATCGCAAACCCCGCTCTGACGATGCCTATACACCGGGCAATGTTTCTGGCAAACGCCCAGATCGTTGTAGCTTGGTGTATAGCCAGCGCTGCAAAGAAGCATGGCCTGAAGTACCGGTTGTGATGGGCGGCATTGAAGCCTCATTACGCCGTATCGCCCACTACGATTACTGGCAAGAAAAAGTCCGCCGCAGCATTTTGATGGACGCAACTGCGGACATTCTGCTTTACGGCAATGCCGAGCGCGCCATTGTAGAAGTCGCCCACCGCATTTCTCGCGGCGAAGAGGTCAGCAGCATTACCGATGTACGCGGTACTGCCTTTATTCGCAAAGACACGCCCGAAGGCTACTATGAGCTAGACAGCACACGTATCGACCGCCCGGGCAAAATTGATCGGATTGTGAACCCGTACATCAATACGGCCGAGCTCAGCGAATGCGAGCTGGAACAACGCAACGCCGCGTTTCCCACAGAGGTGGAACACAAAAGCAGCAAGGTCAGCGGCAAGATCATCCGCTTTATGCCGCACCCTAAGCATGACCGCGATCGCACCGTTATTCGCTTGCCGTCTTTTGAAAAAGTCCGTAACGACTCAGTGCTATACGCCCACGCAAACCGTGTGTTGCACTTAGAAACCAACCCCGGCAACGCCCGCGCCTTAGTGCAAAAACACGGCGACAAGGATATTTGGCTAAACCCACCGCCGCTGCCGCTGTCTACCGAAGAGATGGACTACGCCTTCGGCCATACTTACGCCCGCGTGCCGCACCCTAAATACGAAGGCCAGCGCATTCCCGCTTACGAGATGATTCGCTTTAGTGTGAACATCATGCGCGGTTGCTTTGGCGGTTGTACTTTCTGCTCTATTACCGAGCACGAAGGCCGCATTATTCAGAACCGCTCAGAAGAGTCGATTCTGAATGAAGTGAAAGAAATTCGAGACAAAGTGCCGGGCTTTACCGGCGTGATCTCAGACCTAGGCGGCCCTACTGCGAATATGTATCGCTTGGCCTGCAAATCCCCCGAGATTGAAGCCAACTGCCGTAAGCCTAGCTGCGTGTACCCCGGCATTTGCGACAACCTGAAAACAGACCATAGCTCGCTCACCCAACTTTATCGCAAAGCTCGCGATTTAGAGGGCGTGAAGAAAATCTTGATCGCTTCAGGCCTGCGTTACGACCTTGCCGTGAAAGATCACGAGTACGTAAAAGAGCTCGTCACTCACCATGTAGGCGGCTATCTGAAAATTGCGCCAGAGCACACCGAAGACGGCGTACTGAGCAAAATGATGAAACCCGGCATTGGCGCTTACGACGAGTTCAAAGAACTGTTTGAGAAGTTCACCAAAGAAGCCGGCAAAGAACAGTACCTCGTCCCCTACTTTATCGCTGCCCACCCGGGCCCCACCGATGATG